>JAISQC010000230.1 GCA_031274465.1 Synergistaceae bacterium
GCCGCCGCGAATGTGCTGCGCTATCAGGTGTACAAGGAAACCCCCCCCGTTTTCAAGGACAATGTTTTCATCAGGGACGTGTCGGACGGCGTTTTGCGGAGGATCGTGTACATCAAGGAGGTCATGCCCAGGTCGGGCGAGATGAAAGACGTCATGGTGCAGGAATTCGAGGGCGGGCATGTGAGCAGGATCATCTCAGCGCCGACAGGATACTGGATCGACGGCCAATGGTGGCTGGTGGACGGCCAGGTCTTCGAGGTGCGCGCGGACGGGATGGTGAACATGCTCTTCCGGTTCGAGAGGCAGAAGCTCAACCTCGAAATGGAACCCTCGGATATCGGCAGGGATGGCGGCAACCCGGATGAGATGAACCTCAAAGAGCTGTACGTCACCGCGAGGACGGCGGCGCAACAGGGAAACGACTCAGGGAAGCTCAAGATGCTGCTCTACCTGCGCATCGCGGTCCCATGGGCGAGCGTGGTGCTGGTCATAGTCGGCGCCGCAGTCGGCAGCCGGCCTCAGCGGTCCAGCGCCGGCATGGGGCTCGGCCTTTCGGTGGTGATAGTATTCTGCTATTATGTCATCATGTCTTTGTGCAAATCATTGGGCGAAGCGGCTTTCATACCTGGCATCATCGCCGCTTGGATACCTAATGTCGTTTTCTTCGCGATAGGCCTGTTCATGGTCAGGCGGGCCAACAGGCTTGGATGACCCGGCATTTAAAAATTACACTTTGAGGCTGGAGATGGTTTTATGCCCATCGCTTTGATAGCTGGTGAGGGTTCCCTTCCGGAAGAGATTGCAATGAGGCTTGACGCGGGCGGCGAAAAGCCGATGGTGTACGCGCTGCGCGAGGACTGCGAGTCGCTGTACCGATACGCGAGCGACGTGATCCCAGTGTTCAAAACCGAACTTGCCGCCACGTTGAAGGACATGGCCGCCAGGGGGATAAGGCACGTGATGTTCGCGGGCTTCGTCCCCAAAACGCTGATGTACCGCCCGGAGATGCTTGACGATATGGCGCGCAAGCTCGTGGAAGGGCTGGAAAACCGCGACGACCACTCGCTCTTGGGGAGCATAGTGGCCGTTTTCGAGCGCGCCGGTTTTGAAGTGACCGGCTACACGGATATTCTGAAAGACCTGATCGCGCCCCTCGGGTTCATAGCCGGAAGAAGCCCGACCGAAGCGGAGGCGTCCGACGTAGCCTATGGCATACAGATAGCGAGGGAGGTAATCCCGCTCTCGTTTGGGCAGAGCGTCGTGGTCAACAGGAGATCCGTGGTGGCGGTGGAGGCCATGGAGGGGACCGACGCCACGATCTTGCGCTCAGGGGCGCTCTGTCGGAGGGGCGTGCTGGTGAAGATGATAAAACAGGGGCAGGACGCGAGGTTCGACATCCCCGTCGTCGGGCCCGAAACCCTGAGGCTGATGAAAAAAGCGGGGCTGACCTGCCTTGCCGTCCACGCGGGGTGGACCATCGTCATGTCCCCGGACGAATTCGCCGCGACGGCGAGGGAACACGACATAGCGGTGGCGGGAATAGATTATTGATTTGAGGGAAAAATCGATATTCATCAGCGCTGGGGAAGTATCCGGAGACCACTATGCCGCCATGGTTTCGGCGCGGATGAGGCATCTCGGCTTCGGCGGCAGGATATACGGGCTGTGCGGGGCCGAAGGCGTGAGCGCCGGGATCGACGCGGCGTGGAGGAACGAAATTCTTCACCTGATGGGGATTTCTGAGGTCTTCAGGTCGCTTGGGGGCGTGATGCGCCTCATGGGCGAGATGCGCCGGAACATTTTGGAGGCCTCGCCGGACGTCATGGTCGTGGCGGACAGCCCGGATTTCCACCTGCCGCTGATAAGGCACGTCAGGCGGCACGGCTACCGGGGGAAAATTTTTTACATATCCCCGCCTTCGGTTTGGGCTTGGAGGAAATACAGGGTGCGCGACCTCGCCTCGCGCGTAGACGTCTGCTTCCCGCTGTTTCAGTTCGAACACGAATATTTGGAGCGCGCCGGGTGCTGTACCAAGTGGGCCGGGCATCCGCTGGTCGAGGAATTTGCGGATGCAAGCATTGACCGCGGCAGGGTGCTCGGCGGCATAACGGGCGGCGCGGCGCGCCCGGGCGGTTCTGTGGCGGCTCTCCTGCCCGGCAGCAGGAGAAGCGAGATAGAGCGCCTCTATCCGGTTTTGTCCGGGCTGTACGAAGCGCTCGAATCGCGAATGGATTGCCCGGTTTTCTCTGTGGCTCCCGGCTTGAGCGGCGGCGCGCGCGATTTTCTCGTGAAAAGCCTCGAAACTGCGAACCAGCGTTATTACGAAGGGCCGGGCAGGGATATAATGGGGGCGTCGGACGTAGTGGCCGGTTCAAGCGGGACCGCGACAGCCGAGGCGCTTCTGCTGAGGCGCTACATGGTGGTGATGTACAAGGTGAGCCCGTTGTCGCATATCGTAGGGCGCGCTTTGTTGCGCGGGGTGAAGTTCGCAATACCCAACCTTCTGGCCGGAGAGTATTTTTACCCCGAGCTGCTCCAAGGGGAGGCCACGCCAGAGCGGGCGTTCGGCGAAGTATGCAGGTGGCTCGACATGGACGAGGCGGCGCGGGGCGGCGCGAGGCGGAAGATGGACGCCTTGGCCGGGCTGATGGGAAGCCCGGGCGCGTACGATTTTTGGGCCGGGGAGATTCTGGGGGTGTTTTAAAGTGAAGTTCTTTTCCTCTGTTATGGACAAAAAGATAAAGCCGTACCTCGTCGCCTTCAGACCCTACCTCAGGGTGCTGGCTTACTGCCGGCCCTATGTCTCGAGGCTCGTCCCGGCGTTCGTCTGCATGTGGATCGCCTCTGCGCTGGAAGTCGTCCCGATGATGTCCGTCAAATACGTCGTGGACGAAGTGCTGAACAAATCGGATTTTGCCGTCATGTATCTGATCGTGAGCGGCGTGCTCGCCGCCACCATCATCAAGGTGGTTTTCGTCTATTTGAACACCTATCTGATGACGTGGGTCGGCAACAGGGTCGTGCTCGACATACGGCTTCAGCTGTACGACAAGACGCAGAAACTCTCCTTGCGCGTCCTCTACAAACGCAGGATCGGCGAGTTCATCTCCCGCATCACGAACGACGTCTCCACGTTGCAGGGAATACTCGCCCAGGTCGCGATGGATCTGTTCCTGAAAATAGCCAACGTGATAATGATGCTCGGCGCCATGATATACCTGAACTGGAAGCTCACCATCATATCATCCATGATAATTCCGATCGCTTTTTTGGCGATGGACAGAGTGGGGGCGAGGCTGCGGTTCGTCGGCTCGATGATCCAGGAACAGCTCGCCCAGCTGTCCGCCGTGGCTCTCGAGGCCATGTCGGCGATACGCATCGTGCGGGCGTTCGCGACCGAAAAGGTGGAGTTCGAGCGCTTTGCCGAGCAGAACCAGGGTTTTTTCAAGGCTACGATAAAAGGGGCCCAGACGAGGGGGATGCTCGACGGCATACTCGAATTCGTGCAGTACGTGGCGCTCGTGATAGTGCTGATGATAGGGGGGTACTTCGTCACGACCAAGCAGTTCACGTCCGGCGACCTGATGGCCTTCTGCATCGCCATAGGCACTCTCGCCCGGCCCCTGCAGATCATCTCGCGCACGGTCGCCCAGCTCAGGGGGGGTATAGCGTCCGCTGAAAGGGTTTTTGAGATACTGGACGAGCCCGACGAGATAAAGATGTCGGACAATCCTATCACCTTGAGCCGCATGAAGGGCGAGATCGAATTCGATGACGTCAGCTTCGAATACGAGCCTGGGATTCCAGTGCTGCAACGCTTGAGCATGCGCGCGTCTCCGGGCGAGCGCATCGCAATCGTCGGAATCACGGGCGCCGGAAAGTCTACGATAGTAGACCTGATACTCCGTTTCTACGATCCGACGGAAGGGCGGATACTGATCGACGGGATCGATTTGAGGGAGCTTGAAATATACGGCTTCAGGAGGAAAATCGGCTTTGTGCCGCAAGATCCCGTGCTGATGAAAGGCACTATCGCGGACAATATCTCCTACGGCCTTCCTGAATGCAGCATGGAAAAGATAATCGAGTCCGCTAAGACCGCCGGCATACACGATTTCATATCGTCCATGCCCCTGCAGTACGACACGGAGGTTGGCGAGCGCGGCATAACTCTGTCCGGGGGGCAGCGGCAGAGAGTGGCGATAGCCCGCGCCATCGTGAGGGACCCGGCGATATTGCTCATGGACGAGGCCACCTCATCGCTCGATTCCATGGTCGAGTCACAGATACAGGGCGCCATGAACGAGGCGATGAAGGGCCGGACATCTCTGGTCATCGCGCACAGGCTGTCTACGATAAGGGATTCGGACAGGATTCTGGTGATTTCGGAAGGCAGGATAGTCGAGGAGGGGAGCCACGCGGAGCTGCTGAAGCTTCGCGGGCATTACCATAACCTGCATTCCCTGCAGGCGGGGAGCAAGGTTGCCTGACATCCTTGGAAGCTATCTGAGGTACGCCAGAGGAGAATCGGGGCGCTATTCCGCATGGCTGGCGCTCGATGTAATGGGAGTGCTCATCCGCCCCTTCATCGGCGCCAGGAACGCCATGTACGACAGGGGGATATTCTGCGTTCAGGACCCCCCGCTCCCGGTGATCAGCGTCGGCAACCTCTGCAGCGGCGGGACGAACAAGACCCCCATGGTCGACATGCTGGCGCGCAAGATGATCTCCCTCGGCTTGTCCGTTGGGATCGTGAGCAGGGGTTACAGCGGGGTGGGGCGTTCCCCACTCTGGGTCGGCCAGGACGGAAAGAGCTCCGACAGGATGATAACCGGTGATGAGCCTCTGATGCTGGCTGTGCGCCTCCCCGAAGCCAAGGTCGTGGTCTCCCGCGACAGATACGAGGGCGTTAGGTACCTGCGCGAGCTGGGGGCGGACGTAGTCGTGGCGGACGACGCTTTCCAGCACAGGAAGATAGGCAGGGACCTCGACATAGTTCTGATAGACGCGACATGTCCTTTCGGCAACGGAAAGCTCTTCCCGTCCGGCATACTCCGCGAGCGGCAGGAAGCCCTGCTGCGGTCGGATATCGTGATACTCACCAAAACGGAGCAGGCCGAAGGCGGCGCCGTGGAAACGCTCAAAGAGAGGATATCGCGCTGGGTCTCGCCTGATTCCGTCTTTACCGCCAGGGTCGAAGTCGAGTCGTGGATCGAGATAACCGGCGACGGTTTTTCGGAGTACAGGCCCGAAGCCGGCAACACGGTCCCGAAAGGCAGGTTCATCTCGTTTTCCGCCATAGGAAATCCAAAGAGCTTTTACAGGTCGCTGCTCTCGATGGGCCTCGATATAGTGAAAAACTGCGAATACCGCGACCACCACATGTTCAACTGGCGCGATATCGACTCGCTCGAGCGGCAGGCGTCGATTTTGGGCGCGACCGCTTTCATCTGCACCGAAAAGGACCTGCAGAACATGCCCGAGCATCCGTCCCTCCTTTATCCCCTTTATGTGCCGCGCATCAGCGTGTCCGTGGACGACGGCGCCCGCTTCTGGGGGGCCGTCGCCCAAAAGCTCAGGCCCGAGCTGATCGTCGCGTCGAACGGCTACGGCGAGGACGCGATCGGCGCCCTGCTCGCCTCCAAGCTCCGCGACAGGTTTCAAAGCGCGGGCGTTTACGCCTTCTCGCTGGTCGGAAGCGGAAAGGAGTACAGGGACAGGGGCATCGATGTTGCTTCCCCCCCTTCGGACACGCCGAGCGCCGGCATTATAAAATACTCGGTAAAGGCGCTGCTCGGGGATTTCAGGCACGGCCTCCGGAAGATAATCAAAAAACAGATAGAGGTTTGGAGGAGGCAGCGGGGGAGGTTTCGCACCCCGGTTTGCGTCGGCGACGCATACCTGCTGGCTCACACCCTTTGGGGGCAGGGAATGTCCCCCATGCTCGTTGCCACCGCCAAAAGCGTCAAACTGAGGGGACATTGGATGGCCGAACGCGTCCTCATGAGGTTGCGGGCGCGAAGGGTCTGGACCAGGGACTCGGAAACCGCGCGCGATTTGAGCCGTTCCGGGGTTGACGCGGTCTTTCGCGGCAACCCCATCATGGATCTCGCCATGGATGCCGCTTCGGGGCATGACCCATGGGCGGGCATGAGGCGCCCGCGCGTCATGCTGCTTCCCGGCAGCAGGCCGCGCGCTTACGGGGACGCCGCGATGTTGCTCGACGCGGTCAGGCTAATCTCGGATGCCATGCAATGCAGTTTTATGATGGTGCTCGCTCCGACGCTGGAGATGGACGCTATGTTGGCCGAGACAGGGTGCAGGCTCAACCAAAAGGGCTTTATGGAGGTCGGCGCGACCGAGGTCGGCATATACACCGGGCCTATCGCGTCGGTGGCTTACGGCGCCGACCTGCTGCTCGGGCTTGGCGGCACCGCCAATCAGGTGGCGGCTGGCATCGGAGTCCCCGTGCTGTCTGTCGTCGAGCGCGGCAAGATGGTGCAGAAGAAAATATTGAAGGACGCCGAGATATTGACGCAGCCGACGGCCGAATCGCTTGCCGCGTCCGCGATAGGATTGCTGGGCGATCCGATCGCCAGGCACAGGATGTCACGCGCCGGCATCGAAGTGATGGGAGGCCCGGGGGCGGTCGATGACGTTGCCGAATACGCCGCGTCCGAGCTTGGCTGGGACGCCAGATGCAAACTGTACGAAGCGCTGCGCGCCATCGGCGGCGGCGATGAAACCCTAGCGAAGGAGCCTGAGCGGGTATGGAAGATGCCGAAAAAAATAGAGCACAAAATACTGAAACTGGTGAAAATAATAAAGTAGGGTTATCTACGCTGGGGATAGGCGGTGACCGGCTCGTGATCGTTGCGGGGCCGTGCATGCTGGAGTCGCCGGAGCTCGGCATGGAAGTCGCGTCCGCCATGAAGGCCGCCTGCGAGAAACGCGGGTTCGGGTATATTTTCAAAGCCTCATTCGACAAGGCGAACAGGACTTCGATACGAAGCGACAGGGGGCCGGGGCTCGAAACCGGCCTGAAATGGCTCGGCGAGATAAAGCGCGAGCTTCGCGTGCCGATACTCACGGACATTCACGAGCCACAGCAGGCGGAACGCGCCGCCGCCGTAGCGGACATGCTCCAGATACCGGCGTTCCTCTGCCGCCAGACCGACTTGCTGGTCGAGGCTTCGAGGACCGGCCGTCCGCTGAACGTCAAAAAAGCTCAGTTCCTCGCGCCGGAAGACATGTCGCCGGTCGTCGAGAAATGCCTCGAATCCGGGGCGTCGGGCGTGGTGCTGTGCGAACGCGGAAGCTCGTTCGGCTATCATAGGCTCGTGGTCGATTTCAGGTCGCTCGTCATAATGAGGGCTATGGGCGTCCCCGTGATGTTCGACGCGACCCACAGCGTCCAAAACCCCGGCGGGCTGGGGGCGTCGAGCGGAGGAGACAGGCGTTTCGTCCTCCCGCTGGCGAGGGCCGCTGTCGCGATAGGCGTCGATTCGGTTTTCATGGAGGTTCATCCCTCCCCAAGCGAGGCCAAGAGCGACGGGGCGAACATGGTCCCGCTCGGCAAAGCGGGCGCGCTGCTCGACCATATAGCGCGGATCGACGGCAATTCCCGAACAGAGCTAGGTTTCGCGCAGTTGGGCTGGCTTGGCTGATGCCAGCCCGCGCAATATTAGGGAACCGCTGAATAAACAACCTTTTGGCTGCAATGGGCATCTTCGTCCCCCCTCTGCGCGTTTGCCATAAAAATGGTCCTCGACGTAGCTCTGCTACGCCTGCGGCCATTTTCACGACAACCGTTTTGACGGGGAACGAATCTGCTCCATTTCGCCGAAAAGAACATTTATTCAGCAATTCCTTAGGCAATGGGTCTAAAACCACAGGTTCAAGGCCGTGGGTTTCACCCACACCACGGTGCAGGGAGCGGCGCTCCATGCCGGGGTTTGGGGCAGAGCCCAAGAATTTGCCTGTATTTTGAGGATGGGGGCTTACGATGAATCAGGGGTACGATGCCGATGTTGCTGACGATGAATTGATCGCGATAGCCAAGCGGGTCATAACCCGCGAGGCCGACGCGATGAAGGCCGCGGCGGACAGGCTGGGGGGCGAGATGGCGCTAGCCGCTCGGCTCGTGTCGTCATGTTCCGGGAGGGTAGTCGTGTCCGGCCTCGGCAAGTCGGGGCACGTCGGGAGGAAAATAGCCGCGACGTTCGCGTCACTCGGCGTGCCGGCGTTTTTCCTGCACGCCGCCGAGGCTTCGCACGGCGATCTCGGCATGGTCTGCGGCAACGACGTGGGGCTTTTCATCAGCAACAGCGGGGAGACCGGCGAGATACTCTCGCTGCTGCCCTACTTCCGCCGCATCGGGGCGCCGGTCATAAGCTTTACCGGCTGCACCTCGTCGAGCCTGGCGCATGACTCAGACATAGTGATCGATACGGGGGTGGAGCGCGAGGCCGACCCGCTGGGGCTTGCCCCCACATCCAGCACGTCGGTGCAGATGGCCGTGGGGGACGCCATCGCCGGGATATGCGCGAAACTGCGCGGGCTCGTGCCCGACGATTTCGCGATATTCCACCC
>JAISQC010000224.1 GCA_031274465.1 Synergistaceae bacterium
AGAAAAAACGTTGTTGCCGAGGGAATCGGGCAACAACGTTTTTAAAGCGGCGCAATGGCTTGGAAGGGATTCTTATTTCAGTTTCACGGGAGAATAGGCCCTCGGTTCGAGAATCCGAAACGTGAAGGACTCCGCGATGTAGAATGTGAGCGCGTCGCCTTTTCTCTCCTTGTAGCCGACCACGAAATCCCCGCCCAGCGCGAGTTCGAAATCCCCGCCCCTTTTGGACACCAGGTACGAGGCGCCGGCTGCCGGAGCGTAGATGAACTCGTCCACATCGGTGTATTTTTTCACAATCGACAGGATGGTGCGGTACCCATCCAGCTTGTTCAGCGCGGAACGCAGGTCGTCGCCTCCGACGAGGGCGAACGGCCCGCCTATCGAAAACGCCCTTTTGGACCTGTCTGTCGCGCCGATTATCCCGCTTATGAACGTGCTCGCGTCGAGAGGGCTGAACTCTATCTCCGGGTTCGGGCTGCCGCCCTTGAGGCCCTTTATCGAGGCTTTCTCGAAGCCGCCGAACACCGCTTTGTCCTCGAATTCCGCAGCGGCTTCCGCCGCGCGCTCTACCGCGACGAGGTCCGCGTCGGCGCAGCCTCTGTCGATGTTGTGCAATTCGATGGCGCTCAGGTAGAATTCCACCCTCGTCTCTAAAACCGGCGCGCTTACCCTCACGCCGTACCCTACATCGCCGTCTTTCAGCAGCGACTCGAGCCTGCCGTGGGAAACTCCGGCATAGTCCCAGCCATACGGGCCCTTTACATCGACGAACCTCCGAGCTGCGAGATTCGCCCTCAAAGTGCGTGAAGCCTGGGCGTCTATCTCGCCAAGCGCGGCATCGCTGATAGGCGCCAGATCGCGTCCGAACATATCCATCTCAATCCTCCAGTCTGGTGATTCATCACCCTGCAAATAAATATCGCGCTATTTGCGCAACGAGCCTATGCCGAGCGAAGCCCCCGACTTCGCGCCGCTGGCCGAACCCCCGCCGGTAGCGGTTTCCTCGATCTCCGTGATCGGAGCGTCCTTGAACAGGTATGTGCCCATGTCCTCGTCGAACTCTTCGATGTTGCGGCGCAGCCACTCGAAGAGCATCACCGCATGTTCTATCTCCTCGTTGCGGTTGTGGATGAGCACTGCCTTCAGAGTTTCGTCGGCGGCCACATCAGCCCTCTGATTGTAGTAATTGACCGCCTCAAGCTCCTCCATCAGGCTCGTTATCGCACTATCCACACTCCGGGCGCGCTCCGACAGTTCCGAATACGGTATGTAAAACCCCATAGCGTTTTCCTCCCCCAGTCTTGTAATCGTGGTTCACTGCAATACTATACATTTTTTCGCGAGAAAAGAATACGTAAAATGTACTAATTTGAAATTATTTTAAATATAATCAGGCGCAAATCACCCTCCCATAGCGCTAAATTGATTCGCCGGTTTGCCCATGATTTCCCTATTCAGCTTGTGCTTCCGGCTTGGCGGGGTGGCATCTGCCGAACATCTCGTTCAATTCGGCGATGCGGCCGGCCTCTTTTTCGAGTTCCGAGAAATCCTTGAGCCTCCACTCCCAGTTCCCCTTTATTGTGGACGGCGTGTTCATCCTAGCAGGCGCGCCGAGGCGCAGGATGTCCTGAACCGTTATGACCGCCAAGTCTGCGGTGCTAGACAGCGCGGAGCGCACCATGACGTCCGCCACCTCCTCGGGCGTGGGGTTTTCGAGGGACATGTAGCGCGCGAAATTTTTTTTCTCGGTTTCGGTAGCCCCGCAGCTCCACCAGCCGGCAGACGTGTCGTTGTCGTGGGTTCCGGAGTACACCACGCTGTTGCGCCTGTGGTTGTGGGGTATGTAAGGATTGTCGGGCATCCCCTCCCCAAAGGCGAATTGCAGCACTTTCATGCCAGGCAGGGAGAACTCCTCCATAGCCGCGATCACGTCGTCGGTGCGCACGCCGAGGTCTTCGGCGATGAAAGGCATCTGCCCGGTGGCGCTGTCGGTGAAGCAATATCTCATCGCATGGAACAGATCCCACGCTGGGCCCGGCATCCAGCGCCCCTTCTCCGCAGTCGGCTCTGACGCAGGTATCTCCCAATATTGCAGGAGGCCCCTGAAATGGTCTATCCGGACTTTGTCCGCCTGCTTCAGCGCGTGCCGCAGCCTTCCTATCCACCAGCCAAACCCGTCGTCTCTCATCGCGCCCCATCGGTATATGGGGTTTCCCCACCTCTGCCCAGTCGGGCTGAAATAGTCCGGCGGGACGCCAGCGACCGATATAGGCTTGCCGTCGGGGTCCAGCTCGAAGAGGTCCTGCCGCCCCCATACGTCGGCGCTGTCGTACGCGACATATATGGGGAGGTCGCCTATCAGCGATACGTTCAATCTCCCGCACTCCGCAAGCAGCTCCTCCAGCTGGGCGTAGAACATGAACTGCCCGAACCTGCATTCGTCGAGCGCATGGCTTATCTCGGGCTCTAGCTTCAGCTCGTCGAGGACGCTCCAGTCCCGCGAGCGGTACTCGGGCCTCCAGTCGCTCCACGCTGCCTCGCCTTCGATTTCCTTCAAAACGGAGTAAAGCGCGTAGTCTTCGAGCCAGTACGCTTCAGACGCGCAGAAATCCCAAAATTTGTCCGACATATCCCGAAAGGTCGTCCTGTGCGCGTCGTTTTCCCTGAAATTTCTGTAGCATTCCGCCAGAATTTTTTTCTTTGAACGATAGGATGTCGCGTAATCCACCCTGTCCGATGGGCGCGCCTCGAATTTCGCGAGGTCGCGCGCGTCGATCAGGCCGCGATCTGCAAGGCGGTCGGGGCTTATGTACATGATGTTGCCGGCAAAGGCCGAAGGGCTGCTGTAGGGGGAGTGGGCGGCAGCCTCGCTGGTTGGGACGAGCGGGAGCGTCTGCCACGCGGACACCCCGGCTCTGGACAGGATGCGCGCGAATTCGACCGCGTCATCTCCGAAATCTCCGACGCCGTACTTTCCGGGGAGGCTTGAAATGTGCATCAGCACCCCTGCCTTGCGGCCTCTCAGTTCACCCATGCGACTCACCCTCCAGAGATTCTGATATAATTGAACATTATAATCTATAATGAGGTGTTGCCGTGTTCCTGCTTTTGGAAAATGACGAGGTGTTTTTTATGGACAGGGTGGTGGCGCTCGTCAGGGCAGATGGCAGGACTGAGATCGTTATGAAGGACGGCGCCGTGCGGGCGACGGCCTTTACCCCCGCGACTCTCGCGCGAAGGTGCGACAAATTTCTGGAGGGCGGGGGAGTGGAGCGAAGGGACAGGCTATTGACATCGATGAACTACGGAAGGGGAAACATTGAGCGATGAGCAGTGACATCAACGACGCGATGGCGCGGGCAAACGGCGAAACGGCTTCGCCCAGCGCGGGCTACGGGGCAAAGGACATACAGGTGCTCGAAGGGCTGGAGGCAGTCCGCAAGCGACCCGGAATGTACATTGGCGACCAAGGGGCGCGGGGGTTGCACCATCTGGTCTACGAGGTCGTGGACAACGCGATAGACGAGGCGCTCGCCGGGTTCTGCGACAGGGTGGATGTGGTCATGCACCCCGACGGCAGCGTTTCTGTCCATGACAACGGGCGCGGCATCCCGACTGAATTCCACGAGGGCGCGGGAAAGTCGGCGGCTGAGGTCGTCATGACCGTGCTTCACGCCGGCGGAAAATTCGACAAAGGCGCGTATCAGGTATCGGGCGGCCTGCACGGAGTGGGCGTGTCGGTGGTGAACGCCCTGTCGGAATGGCTGGAGCTTCGCATCAAGCGCGACGGCGGAGAGTTCGCCCAGAGATACGAGAGGGGGATTCCCGTCACCGGCCTCGAGCGGGTCGGCGATTCGCAGGAGCGCGGCACGAGCGTCCGATTCCTGGCGGACGACGAAATTTTTTCGACGATGGAATATTCCGCAGACATCCTGAAAGGGCGCATGCGCGAGCTGGCCTTCCTCAACCCGGGCGTCACGATAACCTTCGATGACCGCAGGTCGGAAGAGGAGGGGCCGCAGGTCAAGACGTACCACTACGATGGCGGCATACGGTCCTTCGTCGAATACCTCAACAGGGGCAAGGAGACGGCATTCAAGCCCCCGCTCTACATCCAGGGATCGAAAGAGAGCACCTCGGTCGAGGTAGCCCTCCAGTACAACGACACGTACATCGAGAGGGTTTTCGCGTTCGCCAACCTCATCAACACCGTCGAGGGCGGAACGCACGTCTCGGGTTTCCGCACCGCTCTGACGCGGGCGATAAACGACGAGGCGAGGCGGGCCAAGATACTCAAGGAAAAGGACGCCAACCTCTCGGGGGACGACCTGAAGGAAGGGCTGACCGTCGTCATATCGATCAAGCTCATGGAACCCCAGTTCGAGGGGCAGACGAAGACGAAGCTCGGCAACGGGGACGTGAAGGGCATAGTGGACTCCATAGTCTACGACGGGATGAAAGTCGCGCTCGAGGAGACCCCGGAAATATTGAAGCCCATCGTGGACAAGGCAATCAAGGCGCGTCAGGCGAGGGAGGCGGCGCGCAAGGCGAGGGAACTCGTTCAGCGCGGCTCGCCTTTGAACAAGCTGGACCTCCCGGGCAAGCTGGCCGACTGCTCCAGCCGCGACCCGTCGGAGTGCGAGCTCTACATAGTCGAGGGCGACAGCGCGGGCGGCAGCGCCAAGCAGGGGCGCGACAGAGGCTTCCAGGCAATACTGCCTCTGCGCGGGAAAATATTGAACGTGGAAAAAGCCCGCCTCGACAAAATACTGTCGAACGATGTAGTCCGCACCATAGTGCAGGCGCTCGGTTGCGGCATAGGCGACGGATACGACATCTCAAGGCTCCGCTATCACAAGATATTCCTGATGGCCGACGCCGACATCGACGGGGCGCACATACGCACGCTGCTTTTGACCCTGTTTTACCGCTACATGCCGCAGATAATAGAAAACGGGCACCTCTTCGTTGCCCAGCCGCCGCTCTACCGCGTCCAGGACGGCAAAAACGTCTCGTATTGCTACTCCGACAAGGAGCTGAAGGATTTTACGTCCGGCAAGGACCCCAAACGCATACACATCCAGCGCTACAAGGGCCTCGGCGAGATGAACCCGGGGCAGCTCTGGGAGACCACGATGGACCCGGAGAACAGGATAATACTCAAAGTGCAGGTTGACGACGCGATACTGGCGGACGAGCTGTTCGGAATCCTGATGGGGGACGCGGTGGAACCCAGGAGGGAGTTCATCGAGAACCACGCCAGGGAGGTCCGCAACCTTGACATCTGACGGCGGCGACGCCGAAAGGCCGTCCTGGGACGCGTATTTCCTCGCGATGGCGATGATAGCGGCAACGCGCAGCACCTGCGTCAGAAGGCGCGTCGGCTCTGTGATAGTGTCGGACAACAGGATACTGGCCACGGGATACAACGGGTCGCCGTCCGGCACGCCCCACTGCACCGATATCGGATGCCTCAGGAGCAGGCTGGGCGTGCCGTCGGGACAGAGGCATGAAATATGCAGGGGCGCCCACGCGGAGATGAACGCGGTCGCGCAGGCCGCTTCGTCCGGGACGTCCGTGAACGGATGCGCGGTATACGTCACGCACGAGCCGTGCTCGATATGCAGCAAGATACTCATAAATGCCGGCTGCAAGCGCGTCGTGTTCATGAACCCGTATCCTGACGAGCTGTCGCGGGCGCTTCGGGCGGAGGCGAGGCTCGTGTCGAAACTATTCGAAAACCACGGCGACGTGCTGAAGGTACTGCACAGCGCGATGCTGTGACCACCTTACGAACGGAGGAGCGGTCATGAGGTTCACGAGGGATGAATCCATAGAGTTTTTCAAGGAGCACAACAAGGAGGAGATGTATTTCAGGCACGCATTGGCCGTCGAGGCCGCCATGAGGCACTTCGCCCGCGTCTACGGAGAGGACGAGGAACTCTGGGCGAGGTCGGGCCTGCTGCACGACATAGACTGGGAGACCACCAGATCGACCGAGGCAGGGCACCCCGTAAAAGGAGGGGAGATGCTTCGGGAGAAGGGCTACGAGGAAGAGATCGTCCGGGCAGAGCTTGCCCACGGCTGGGAATTTTCCGGCGTAGAGCCGATAAGCCGCATGGAAAAGACGCTTTACGCGATAGACGAACTCACGGGATTCGTCACGGCGGTCGCGCTCGTGCGGCCGAGCAAGTCGCTGTCCGACCTCGAGGTCAAGTCGGTCAAAAAGAAATGGAAGGACAAGGCATTCGCCAAAGGAGTGAGCCGCGAGGTGATCGAGCGCGGCGTAGAACTGATGGGTGAGCCGCTGGAGTGGCTTGTGGAAAACACGATCGAAGCCCTCAGGCCGGTCGAGAGCGAAATAGGCCTTGGAAATCGCTGACTGAAAAGGCATTTCCGGCTGCCGGCCCGCATCGCGGCGGCTTGGAAAAATATGCCGTTTTCATTTTAGATACGCTGTACTGCTGATGTGGCACCTGCACAAAACCTGCAAGATAATGTAAGTGTTTTGGCTTCACACGGGCAGGTGGCAATCAGGTTCTATCTGCCAAAGCAGCGTACTAATGGGAGGTATGGGTAATGTCGATCAACTTGATACTCGCTGATGATCATCCATTGACCAGAGCTGGGCTCATGGCTTATCTGGCCAAAGAGCAGGACTTCAACGTGGTTGGCGAATATTCTGACGGAGAGGCGGCGCTTGCCGGAGTAAGGACGCTGAAACCCCAAGTCGCCCTGCTCGACATACGCATGCCGGGGCTGGACGGAGTGTCGATCACCCGCAAGATCAAAGAAGAGGGGCTGCCGGTCATAGCCCTAATGCTCACCAGCTACGACGCCCAGCAGTACGTTCTGTCGTCGCTCAGGGCCGGGGCCCGCGGCTACGTCCTTAAATCCTCGTCGGCCGACACGCTGGCGCGCGCCATCCGCATAGTGGCCCGAGGCGGCCTCTATCTGGACAGCGAGGTAGCCAGCACGGTGGAGGAGGGCGAGAACATGTCGCCCGAGCCGATATCGGCAAGGGAGCGCGAGGTGCTGCTTCTGGCCGCTAAAGGGCTGTCCGGCAAGGAGATAGCGTCACAGCTATTCATAAGCGAACGAACGGTGCAGACCCACCTCGCGAGCATATACGACAAGCTCGGCGCCCGCAACAAGACGGAGTCGATGCTGCTCGCCCTGAAATACGGGGTAGTCATGCTGGAGGAGCTTCTCGAATGACAGGACGGCACATCGCCGATAGGCGTCGCGTGCGCTGGGAATGTGGGTTCTTTTGAAACAGAAAAGCCGACTTTTTTACATCGCCCTGTCGGTTTTTTTGCCGCCCATCGGAATTTTTTTGCTCGCGGCGGCTGATTTGGTTTATTCTCAAAGGAACATGGAAACCCTGGCGCGGCTGTACGTGGAGCACTTCACGGAAAACATCGTGAGGCACTCCGATTATGGCGGCAATCTCACGGTATATGGCAACGTGGCGCTGCACGAGGGCTACGAGGGAGTGACCGACTTGGAGCACTACCTGCTGTTCAAGCGGTTTCCGACCTTTGTCGCCATACTCGACGACAACGAGCGGTTCATCTATGGGGCCGAAAAGCTGAGGGAACTGGCCGAAAACCCGGAGATCGAGCTTCCCGTAGGGATGGCGCGGGAAATTTACAATAAAGCCGGTGAGCGCCTGACCGTCGCCATGTACCGATCCGTGTCGGGGACGTTTTGGGTGGTGGGCGCGATATCCTGGAGCGACATGCCCGGCGCAACCGCGATGACTATCTTCCTGTGGCCTGTTCTCATAGCTTCGATGGCCCTTTGGAGCACGTTTGCCGTCTCAAACCTGTGGCATCACGTCATCAACCCGATCAGGTGGCTGGAGGAGAGAGTGTCGTCGCTCAAATGGGGCGCCGAGCCCCTGGACGAAAAGCCGCTCAGCGCGACAGCCCAGGTCAAAAAAATGCACGACACCCTAGTGCGGGTCTCGAAAGAGGCGATGAAGACTGCCCAAGTGAACAGGACTTGCATGAACGACCTGGTGAACGTGCAGGAGGACGAGCGCACGAAGATTTCGCGCGACATACACGACGGGCCGCTTCAGGACGTGACGGCGCTGATCCAGCGCATTCACCTCGCAAGGAGGGCGGACAACACCCCGGAGGAGACTAGGAGCGAGCTCGATTTGGCGGAAAAAATAGCGTACGCGACGGTCAAGGAGATGCGCGCCCTTTGCGACTTCCTGAACCCGCCGTGGCTCGAACTCGGCCTGTCGCAGGCCTTGACCGAGCTGACCGAGCGGCAGTCCCTGCAATATGGGGTGAAGATATTCCTTGGGGTCGATGATGACCTCGACATGCCGGATTCCGTGACCCTCGCGTTTTTCAGGGTCGTTCAGGAGGCGGTGACCAACTCGGTGCGGCACGGCGAAGCGAAAAACATATGGATCGACCTCAAGAGAAACGACGACGGGACCGAACTCACTATTCAGGACGACGGGCACGGGTTCGAGATCAAGGAAGGGGATACCGCCGACCTTCGCGCCGAAGGGCACAGAGGGCTTTCCAACATGGAGGAGCGCATGACGCTGATCGGCGGGCGGCTGAAAATAATATCCTATCTGGGGGAGGGGACCTGCATCAGAGGCCTTCTTCCATGACGATATCCGCGATGCGCAATGTTTTCGTCGCGGCGTCGCATATTCCAATATTTGATATAAAATAACCACAAAGACGCGATGCAATTGGAGGAGTGCCGCGATGTCGTCCGCAAGCATAAGTTTTCTGGGAGGAGCAGGGGAGGTGACGGGGTCCTCGTACCTGCTGGATGCGAAGGGCGCTAGGATTCTCGTGGATTGCGGCATGTTCCAGGGGCACAAAGCCGACGAGAAAAACGTGGCGCAGTTCGATTTCGCGCCCGCCGACATCGACGCGGCGATACTGACGCACGCCCACATAGATCACAGCGGGCGCCTGCCGCTGCTCGTGAAAAGAGGTTTCAAGGGCGAGATATGGGCGACCGACCCCACGATAGAGCTGGTCGAGGTGCTGCTTCGCGACACGGCGAAGCTGATGGCGGAGGAGGCAGAATGGCGCAGCCGGAAGAACTCGCGCAGGGGCCTGCCGGCGGTCAAGCCAGCCTACGGCGAGAGGGACGTCGAGGAGACGCTCGGGCGCTTTCGCTACATCCGTTACGACGAGCGCGCGGACATAGCGCCAGACGTCAGCATCCGATGCAGGGACGCCGGGCATATCGTCGGGTCCTCGATCACCGAGTTGTGGCTCGGAAGCGGAGACGGACAGGTGAAGATCGTTTTTTCGGGCGACATCGGGCCAAAGGACGTCGTCATCGAAAAGCGCCACGCGATCATAGAAGAAGCTGACTATGTAGTCATTGAATCTACTTACGGCGACAGGAGCCATAAAAACCTCGAGGACACGAGGGCCGAGTTCAGGCGCGCACTAGCGGCAGCCATCGCCTCCCGGGGCAAGATACTGATACCGACTTTCGCAGTGGACAGGGCGCAGCGGGTGCTGTACGAGCTGAAGCGACTGCAGGGCGACCGTGACTTCCCCCGTATGCCGCGCATCTTCTTCGATTCGCCGATGGGTGAAAAAGCGACTCAGATATACGAAAAATACTCATCCCTCCTGTCGCGGGAGATACAGGACATCACCCGAAGCGGAGACAACCCGTTTCGCCCGGGAGGCATGAGCTGCACGAGCGCGGTGGCCGAATCCCGCGCCATCAACGAGGTGGGCGAAGCCATCGTGATGGCCGGAAGCGGCATGTGCTCCGGCGGAAGGATAATCCACCATCTAAAGCACAATTTGTGGAACGCGAGCTGCAACGTGTTTTTCGTCGGCTATCAGGCTCACGGGACGCTTGGCCGCAGGCTGGTTGACGGAGAGAAGAACCTGCGCATCGCGGGGGAAGACGT
>JAISQC010000001.1 GCA_031274465.1 Synergistaceae bacterium
CATCTCATGGCTCAGGCAATCGCGAGGCTTTACCCGGGCGCTCAGTTCGGAGTGGGGCCATCGATACAGGACGGCTTTTACTACGACGTGCTATTTCCAAAACCGATAAGCGAAGAAGACCTGCCCGTCATAGAGGCGGAGATGAAAAAGCTCGCCCGCGAGAAATTTCGCATAGAACGCGTCGAGATGACTTCCGAAGAGGCGCTGAAAAAATTTGCGGGCGACCGGTTCAAGGCCGAGCTGATAGGAGACATAGGCGAAAGCACCGTGTCGCTTTACGGCCAAGGGGATTTCTGGGATCTGTGCAGAGGGCCTCACGTCCCGAACACGGGATACCTGAAGCATTTCAAGCTGATGTCCGTCGCCGGGGCATACTGGCGCGGGAACGAAAACAACGTGATGCTCACCCGGGTGTACGGCACGGCTTTCGCCGACGCCGAGTCGCTTGAGAAATACCTTTCGATGATGGAGGAGGCAAAGCGCCGCGACCACAGGAAGCTCGGGCGCGAACTCGACCTTTTCAGCTTCCAGCCGGAGGGGCCCGGGTTTCCGTTTTTCCACCCCAAGGGCATGACGCTGATGAACGTTCTGGTCGATTTCTGGCGGCGCGAGCACATCAGGCGCGGCTACAGCGAGATCAAGACCCCCCTCATACTCGACAGGGAGCTATGGGTGCGCTCCGGGCACTGGGACCATTACCGCGACAACATGTATTTCACCGAAATCGACGAGCGGCCCTTCGCCATAAAGCCGATGAACTGCCCCGGGGGAATACTCGTGTACAAGTCGTCGAAGCGCAGCTACCGCGAACTTCCGCTCAGGATGGCCGAGCTCGGGACGGTCCACAGGCACGAGCGCTCCGGGGTCCTTCACGGCCTGATGAGGGTGAGGTGCTTCACGCAGGACGACGCCCACATATATTGCACGCAGGAACAGATCGGCGACGAGCTCAAAGGTGTCATCGACCTCGACAAATACGTCTACGAGGTTTTCGGCTTTCAATTCAACGTGGAACTCTCGACGAGGCCGGATGACTTCATGGGAGACCCGGCGCTGTGGGAACTGGCGGAAAGGCGTCTTCTTGAAATTCTGGAGGAGACCGGAACCCCTTTCAGGGTAAACCCGGGCGACGGCGCTTTCTATGGCCCAAAGATAGACTTCCACCTGAAGGACAGCATCGGCCGGACGTGGCAGTGCGGGACGGTGCAGCTCGACTTCCAACTGCCGGAAAAATTCGACATGACCTACGCTGGAAGCGACGGCGCGCAGCATCGCCCGGTGATGCTGCATCGGACGATATTGGGGAGCCTCGAGCGCTTCATAGGCATACTCGTCGAACACTACGCCGGCGCATTCCCCTTCTGGATAGCCCCGGTGCAGGCGAAAATAATCCAGATAAAACCCGATTTCGAGGAATACGCGCTTAAAATCGGGGACACGCTCAAAAAATGGGGCATAAGGTTTGAGCGCGACGCGAGGGACGAAAAGCTGGGCAAAAAAATCCGAGACGCGCAGATGGAAAAGATCCCCTACATGCTCGTGCTCGGCGCCGGCGAGGCCGAATCCGGCTCGGTCTCCGTGAGGACCCGCGCCGGAGACGTGGGCAAGAAAAGCCTTGAAGAATTAAAGGCGATGTTCGATTCCGAGTTCAATCCGTTCCCGGCCGGATAAATGGGCGCCGTTTTCCAGCCCGGCGTTTTTGTAGATGTAGCTTATATTTCAACATTCTGAAGGGAGTTGCTTTTTTTTGAACACCAAGCTCGTGATTCTCATCGTTTACGCGGTCGGCCTGCTCGCGATATCGTGGTGGTCCACCAAACTGCAAAAAAAGGGGACCGGGAACAAAGCGCTGCAATACCTCCTCGCCGGGAGAAACCTGCCGACGATGATAGTGGCGGTCATGCTGTGCGGGCTGGCAGTCGGAGGCGCTTCCACCGTCGGAGTGGCCGAGGGCGCTTACAAGAACGGTTTTTCTGCGGGCTGGTACAATGCCGCATGGGGCACTGGCGGCATAGTGGTCGGCCTATTCTTCGCGAGCCAGTTCCGCAAGATGAACGTAAGGACGGTGCCGGAGATCATGGGGACTATGTTCGGCCCGTGGACTCGCACCCTGAGCGTGGTAAACCAGCTGCTCGTCATGATGACCATCACGTCTCTGCAATATGTGGCCGGGGGCGCCATCCTCTCGGCACTGCTGCCGAACGTCTTCACGCTTACGGGCGGCATGGTCGCGTCCGCCGTCATATTCATCGCCATCACCTTCGTCGGCGGTTACTGGGCGAGCGGGCTGTCCAACCTGATAAGCGTGGTGATCATATATCTTGGGATAATAGCCGCGCTGTACCAGACGTTCACGAACGCGCAGTTCGGAGGCTACGAGAGCATAATGGCGGCGCTTCCCGCCCGCCCGGACGGGACCGGGTGGATGGACGCGGTATCCGGCATAGGGCTTGCGGTCGTGGTCGGATTCGTCGTGGTCATGGTGACGATGGCGGTGACGACTCAGGCGGTCTCGCAGATAGCCTTCGCGGCGTACGACGAGCGCACGGCTAAGAGGGGTTTCCTGCTGGGAGGGATCATGATCCTGCCGGCTGGGTTTCTGTGCGCGATGTTCGGGATAGCTGCGGCCGCTCTGGCGCCCGACCTTCCGAACGCGAGAATGGCCCTTCCATGGATAGCCAGCCAGCTTACCCCTTTCGTCGGCGGCATATTCCTGGCCGCGCTGTGGGCGGCGGACGTCTCGACCGCAGTGGCGCTTCTGATGGGCTGTTCGATGCTATTCACCGAGGACATTTTCAAAAAGCTTTTCAAAAACCTGATCAACAGCGAGAACGAAGTGCTGTTTTCGCGCTCCGCAGTGCTGTTCGTCAGCGTGCTGTCGTTCGTCCTGGCCCTTACGGCAAGGGACATCCTCACCACCATCACCTCCGCGCTGGCCATAACGACCTCCTTCACGCTGTTCGTGGCCGCCGGGGTTTACTTCCCAAACCTGTGCAAGAAAGCCGCCGGGTTCCCAGTGATCCTGGCGTCGCTCGTCCTGTGGGTGGCATGGACGTACTTCCCGGCAACGAGGATCGGCCCGCATATCATTTACGCCGAATGGGCGGTCTGCGGGGCGATTTTCATAGCCTGCGCTATGTTCTGCAAGACGCCGGCGGGCCGAATCATCTCTGAAAACGGAAAGGCGGTCTGATCATGGGGAGCATGATGGCGTACGGAGACCTCGTCGCGCTGACGGAATCGATTTTGTCCAAGGGCTACGGCTACTCCCGGGAGGAGGCCGAAATCACGGCGTGGGCGCTTGCCGAAGCCGACGCAAGAGGCGTCCCGTCCCACGGCGTCTCGCGCCTTGCCTTCTATCGCATGAACAGGGATTTGAAATTCTCCCGCCCGGGCGCCGAGCCCGAAATTGTGTGGGAGACGCCGTGCTCGCTCTTGGTTGACGGGCATGACGGAGTCGGGGCATTCGTGTCCGAATTCTGCGTAAAGGGCGTCATCGAGAAAGCCCGAGGGGTCGGGAGCGGTTTCTGCGCGGTCCGAAACTCGAACCATTTCGGAATGGCTGGGCTGTGGGCCGAAATGATCGCAAAAAACGACATGATCGGAATGGCCTTCACCAACACCCGCACCTGCGCGATCCCAACTTTCGGAAGGAGAAGGATTCTCGGGACCAACCCGATCGCCGTCGGAATCCCGGAGGGAAACGAGCATGACGGAATTTTCCTTCTCGACATGGCGACCACCACGGTCGCACACGGCAAGGTCGAGGTCTACGACAGGCGCAAAAAACCGATGCCCCTCGGATGGGCTGTAGATGAAAATGGCGTGGGGACGAGCGACGCGACCGAGTTCGAGCGCATGTTCCTCGCCGACGACACCTATGGGGGCCACCTGTTCCTCGGAGGCGAGGGAGATGAAAACGGCGGGCACAAGGGCTTCGGCCTCGGCCTGTTGGTAGAGCTGCTTTGCTCTGGGCTATCGCTCGGCATGAGCACGATCGAGACGTTCCGCAAGGGGCACGGATCCGGGATAACACACTTCTTCGGCGCGATGAGGCTCGACCTCTTCGGCGACCCAAAGGCCCTCAAACGCCGCATAGGGGAGATATTGGACGCGATCCGGAAGAGCGAAAAGGCGGAGGGGCAGGACAGAATTTACATCCACGGCGAAAAGGAATCGGAGGCGCGGGCGGCGGCTATGAAGCAGGGCGTGTTCATCGACTCCGCGACGCACGATTTTCTGGAGTCTCTGGCAGGAGAGTTCGGCCTCCAGTCCCCGAAATGGATGTGAGGATAACCGTCCCGTACGGCGCAGGCGAGGTGTCGTGCTCCGTCCGAAAGGGACGTGCGGTAAATGTGGTCCGCGCCGCCGCGCCGGAGCCCGGCCCGTCCGTTTCTGAGGCCGAGGTCGCAGGGCGCGCGCTCGCCTCGCCGATCGGTTCCGCGCGCCTCTCGGAGCTGGCGCGCGGAGCGCGCAAGATTGTAATTCTGACGAGCGACCACACCCGCCCCGTCCCAAGCCATATCACCATCCCGCCGATGCTGGACGAAATCCGCGCTGGCTCACCCGACGCTGATATCACGATCATCATCGGGGTCGGCAGCCACAGGGCCACCACAAGGGAAGAGATGGCTCGCAAGTTCGGTGAGGGTCTGGTGAGGCGCGAGCGGATAGAAAACCACGACCCGGCGGACGGGTCGCGCCTCACGTCCCTCGGCAGGCTTCCATCCGGCGGAGAGCTGCTGATCAACAAAACGGCC
>JAISQC010000037.1 GCA_031274465.1 Synergistaceae bacterium
TCGAACTTCTCAACGTTTGAATTTATACCACAACTTTTTATTTTTTGCAATAATCGACTAAAATTACAAATGGTGGTATCATTTTAGTGGTCTCTTGTCCGTAACGCCCGTATAGCGCATTACAAAACTGAGGAGGGGTTTGCCCGTGATTAAAATGCAGACTGCAAGCACCACTGAAATCGACGACATCGACGACGCGCTCGGAGAAATACTCGGACAGCTCGATTTGGATACGTTGGGCAAAAACTCGGTTGGCATTTTGTTCGGTTGGTATGAATTCGTGGAAACAGGAGTCGTCGGCGCGCTGTGCGAACGGCTTCCATTTGACGTGGTGGGCATGACCACGATGGCAAGCGCCTCCGACGGCGCTCTGGGCATGTACAGGCTCTGCCTGACGGTTCTCTCCAGCGACGATGTCTCGTTTGAGACCGCCGTGACGAGCCCCATTTCCGCCGACAATTGCGAACTGGAAATAGAAACGGCGTATCGGCGCGCGCGCGGAAAACTGCCCTGCGACCCTTCGTTTATAATATCCTTTTTCCCGTTTGTAAACGATATAAGCGGATCGGATATCCTGAAAAACTTCGACAAAATCTGCGGGGGCATTCCGATATGGGGCAGCGTGGCGAGCGGCATGGACATTACCTACGAGCATTGCAGGACTCTCTGGAAGGGGGGCGCCGACAAGACTGTTCTGGCCATGTTGCTGGTTTATGGCCCAGTGGAGCCGAAATTCATCGTGACGTCCATCCCCGAGAGGAACATGCGCGACAGCAGCGCCATCATCACCGAATCGGAGGGCTGCGTCATAAAGGAAGTCAACGGCATGAATTTCGGCAAATACCTCGAAAGCGTGGGGCTTTCCATGCGCACCGTCAGAGAATCGACCACGATCCCGCTGATGATAAATTACGGCGACGGCTCAAAGCCGGTGGCGCTGGCTATATACGACATGCGCGACGACGGTACGGCACTGTGCGGGGGGGAAACGCCGCAGGACTCGGCGCTCATCATCGGCCAGATAGATCGCGACGGGATAGTCGAAACGGCTGGCGCCAGCATGGAGGCCGCGACGGACGGCGGGGTGAAAAACGGCGTGCTCCTGCTCCCGTGCGTCTCTCGGTACATGATGCTGACGCCGCAGCAGGATGAGGAAATGGAGCTGGTCACAGGATCTGTTGGCGGGAAGGCGCCTTACGTGATGGGATACTCCGGCGGGGAAGTATGCCCGATGTTGGGCAAGGACGGCAAATATTACAATCATTTTCATAACTATACGTTTTCCGCCTGCGTGTTTTGAGCTGTTCGAGGTTTTTTTTGAAGATCTCGATTGAAATTACAAAACGTGGTATTATTCAGTAAGATTACTTAATGCTTGACGCCCGCATAGCGTATTGAAACCGAGGAGGAGTCCGCCATTGATAAAAATGCAGACCGCGAGCACCACTGAAATCGACGACATCGACGACGCGCTCGCGGAAATACTTGGACAGCTCGATTTGGAAGCGTTGGGCAAGAACTCGGTTGGCATTTTGTTCAGTTGGTATGAATTCATAGAAACGGGAGTCGTCGGAGCGCTGTGCGACCGGCTTCCCTTTGACGTGATAGGCATGACCACGATGGCAAGCGCCTCCGGGGACGATTTGGGCATGTACAGGCTCTGCCTGACGGTGCTTTCCAGCGACGACGTATCGTTTGAGACCGAGGTGACGCGTCCCATTTCCCTGGGCAATTGCAAAGGGGAAATAGAAGAGGCGTATGGGCGCGCGCGCGGGAAACTGCCCGGCGACCCGTCGTTCATCATATCCTTTTTTCCGTATGTAAACGATATAAGCGGATCGGATATCCTGAAAAACTTTGACAAGACCTGCGGGGGCATTCCGATTTGGGGCAGCGTGGCGAGCGGCATGGATATGACCTACGAGCATTGCAGGACCCTCTGGAAGGGGGGCGCCGACAAGACGGTTCTGGCCATGCTGTTGGTTCACGGCCCCGTCGAGCCGAAATTCATCGTTACCTCCATCCCCGAGAGGAACATGCGCGACAGCAGCGCCATCATCACCGAATCGGAGGGCTGCGTCTTAAAGAAAGTCAACGGCATGGATTTCGGCAAATACCTCGAAAGCATTGGGCTTGTCATGCGCGTCGGCAAAGAAGCCACGACAATCCCGCTGATGGTGAGTTACGGCGACGGCTCAAAGCCGGTTGCGCTGGCAACGTACGACATGCGGGATGACGGCTCGGTTTTGTGCGGCGGCGAAATACCGCAGGGTTCGGCGCTTGTCATCGGCCAGATCGATAGCGACGGCATCATCGAGACGGCGCACTCGAGCATGGACGCCCTCTTGGACGGCGATAAAAGAGACGGCATGCTCCTGCTCCCGTGCGTGACGCGGTACATAATGCTGGCGCCGAAGCAGGAGGACGAGCTGAAGGTGGCCACTGAGGCTGTTGGCGGGCAGATCCCTTATATGATGGGATACTCCGGCGGCGAAGTATGCCCGGTGCCGGGCAAAGACGGCAAATATCATAATCATTATCATAACTATACATTTTCCGCCTGCGCGTTTTGAGGGCGAAATTACAGGAGATATCGAATCTTGCAGGGTGAGGACGAAAAAATTTTTGAAACGATGGAAAAGGACGAGCTTGCCGATTTAGCGCGGCGCCTGTCGTCGCGGGTGGAGCAGCTTGAAACTCAAGTTGCCGAACTGACGAAAGCAGAAAAAAAGAGCAAGCGCGAGATCGCGCACTTTCAAAAAGCGGTCGAACAGGAGAGGGCGATAGCGGAAGCCAAGGCCAATCAGGAGGCCGCGCGCTCGCTGGCGCAGCGCGAGAGGGATAAGTACTTCAAATTATTGATGGCAAGCAGTCCTAACTCGATCCTTTTTCTCGATATAAGCGGGAGGATCGCGCACTGCACTGATATTTTCCTGGAAAGAGGGCATTTTTCGGATCGCGTGGAAGTCAGGGGAAAAACCTTCAAGGAGGTTTTTTACAGTTTCGCCGATCAGGAGTGGGTTGACGCCACAGCGGAGATTTTGCAGGATGCGAGCGACTCGAACGCGATGCGCATGCACGAAACCAGCCTCGACATCGAACGCATCGGCGAGCCGCGCAAATACATCATCCACTTCACCCCCATGACGAACGAGGACGGCGAACACGAGGGCATGCTGTTGCTTTTCAACGACGTGACCGACATCGAGCGGGCCCGCGAGGAAGCGGAGCGCGCGAACGTCGCAAAATCGACCTTCCTGTCGAACATGTCCCACGAGATGCGCACGCCGATGAACGCCATCATAGGCATGACGTCGATCGGCAAAGCCGCGTCCGACATCGAGCGGAAGAACTACGCCTTCGGTAAGATCGGGGACGCCTCCACCCATTTGCTCGGCGTCATCAACGACATTTTGGACATGAGCAAGATAGAGGCGAACAAGTTCGAGCTGTCGCCCGACACGTTCTCATTCGAAAAGATGCTGCAGAAGGTCGTGAACGTCATTCACTTCCGCGTGGAGGAAAAACAGCAGGAATTTTCCGTGCACATCGACAGGGCCATTCCGGGGAACCTGATCGGCGACGACCAGAGGCTGGCCCAGGTGATCGCCAACCTTCTGTCGAACGCCGTGAAGTTCACGCCGGAGGGCGGCGAGATACGCCTCGACGCGCGCCTCGCCGAAGAGGAAGACGGCGTGTGCACCATACAGATAGAAGTGACGGACACCGGCATCGGGATTTCGCCGGAGCAGCAGTCGCGCCTCTTTAGCTCCTTCCAGCAGGCCGAGAGCAGCACGTCACGTAAATTCGGCGGCACCGGGCTCGGCCTCGCCATATCGAAGCGCATCGTGGAGATGATGGGCGGCAGGATATGGATAGAATCGGAGCCGGACCACGGATCGACATTCGCCTTCACCGTTCGGGCGGAGCGCGGGGACGACGAGCAGCAAAGCCTCCTGAAAAACGGCGCGAACTGGGAAAACATCCGAGTGATGGCGGTGGACGACTCGCCGGAGGTTCTGGAGTATTTCGAGGAGATAGCGCAGGGCCTGGGGTTTGCCTGCGACACTGCGGCAGGCGGAGACGAAGCCTGCGCACTCATAGAGCGGAATGGCGCATACGACATATATTTCGTGGACTGGAAAATGCCCGACATGGACGGGATAGAGCTATCCCGCCGCATAAAAAGCTACAGCGGAGACAAATGCGTCGTGATAATGATCTCGTCTGCGGCGTGGAACGTGATAGAGGACGAGGCAAAGAGCGCCGGGGTGAACAAATTTTTGCCGAAGCCGCTCTTCCCGTCATCGATAGCGGACTGCATAAACGATTGCCTAGGCACGGCAGTTCTGCTGGCGGAGTACGGAGAGCAGCGCGCCGTGAACGATTTCAGCGGGTATCGCCTCCTGCTAGCCGAGGACGTGGAGATCAACCGCGAGATAGTGCTGACGCTGCTGGAGCCGACCGGTCTCGCCATCGACTGCGCGGAAAACGGCGCCGAGGCGGTTCAGATGTTCGAAGACGCGCCCGATCTGTACGATATGATATTCATGGATCTGCAGATGCCTGGCATGGACGGGTTCGACTCCACGCGGCACATCCGCGCGATGGAGCTCCCCCGCGCCAAGGAAATTCCTATCGTGGCCATGACCGCCAACGTCTTTCGGGAGGACATCGAAAAATGCCTCCAGGCCGGCATGAACGACCACGTGGGCAAACCGCTCGATTTCGACGAGGTGCTGGACAAACTGCAAGCATACCTGCCCCAGAGGCAAAGCGTCAGCT
>JAISQC010000110.1 GCA_031274465.1 Synergistaceae bacterium
TGCTTCAATTGCCGATAATATACACGAAGATATGCGCAAATCGTTTTTTCGGGAGGGCGGCCATCAGTGAAAATCGATCAAGTGCACAAGTGCCCGTATTGCGGCTATATGTACCAGGTGGTTTTGGGGCAGAATACATATTCCAATCTTTTCTCCGACCCGGGCGGGACCGTGGCGGTCCATTCGGTCATCTACGTCTGCCCCCACATAGCTTGCGGGAAGGTCGAGGTCGCGGTCGATGCCGGCTCGCCGCCGCCTCGGAAGGGAAACTCCGAATCGGAGCGTCACAAGGCGCGATACGATCTCCCCAATGCGTTTTTTTCGTCCCGGCTGCTCCCGTCGGAAGCATGCGGGAAACAGGAGTTCAACGCCCCGGAGGTGCCGGAGGCGGTCTTTCGGGATTACGACGAGGCTTGCAGGCTCCTTCGCTGCAGCCCCTGCGCGTCCGCCACGTATTCCCGCAGGTGCCTTCAGGGGATGGTCAGGAAAAAATTCAAGCTCAAGCCCGGAAAGTTCATGAACGAGATAAAAACACTTTCTTCTATGAACGGCGCCGCTAGACAGGAGGTCATTGACGCGCTGGAGCGCGCCCGAAAGATCGGAAAGTTCAGGGCCATGCCTGACGATGACGTAAAGGTGCTGGTGGACGTCAGCTACGACGAGGCGAAACAGACCATAGACGTCATCGAGGCGCTGCTGCTCGACTGGTTCATAGCCCCTGCCGAACAGGACAGGCGGATCGGCGCTCTGAAAGCCATACTTGAGGGCAAAAGCTCGTGACAAAACCCAGATATTGCGGTACATTCACAAGACTATGAGAGAGCTGTTTGAGGTGTATTCCGTTTTTTTCAGGATAGGCGCGCTCACCTTCGGCGGAGGGTACACGATGCTCCCACTGCTTCAGGCGGAGATTGCCCGCAGCAGGAAATGGGTGGGCGAGGAGGATATAATCGACTATTATGCCATAAGCCAGAGCCTGCCCGGCATCGTGGCAGTCAATAACGCGATGCTCATAGGCTATAGAAGGCGCGCGTCTGCCGGCCTCCTCGCGGCGGCCCTCGGCGTGGTGACGCCCTCTGTTGTGATAATTCTGATAATCGCCGCATTCATAAAAAATTTCCTGCATATCGGGGCCGTAGCGCACGCTTTCAACGGGATACGGGTAGCTGTGGCCGCGCTGATCGTGGGCACCGCGATCGACATGGGGCGCAAGTGCCTCTCGGATTATCGCTGCATCGCCATATTCCTGGCGTCTTTGCTGATGTTCGCGCTTCCCGAAATATCTCCAATAGAAATATCCCCCATAGTGCCGGTGGTGGCTGGCGCGGCTGTCGGAGTCGCTTTGAAGCGCCGCTCGGGTTCGTGATGGTCTATATTGCCCTCATCGCCGAATTTTTGAAAATAGGGCTGTTCTCTGTCGGCGGCGGGTTGGCCACGCTCCCGTTTTTATATAGGCTCACGGACAGATACGATTGGTTCACTCGCGAGATGCTGGTGGATATGATAGCGATTTCGGAGTCTACGCCAGGGCCGATAGGGATAAACATGGCGACTTATGCCGGTCATTCGGCAGGGGGCGTGGCCGGCGGCGTGCTCGCCACTTTGGCCATCATAGCCCCCTCCGTGGCCATCGCGCTGATAATAACGAAAATATTGGACAAGTTCAGGGAAAATAGATACGTTAAGCGCGCTTTTTACGGCATCCGCCCGGCAGTCACCGCGCTTATAGCGACAGTGGCCATCGGGATAATGAAGATAACGATGCTCGACATCCCCGCTTACGAAAAGACGGGCGCTATAGCCGATATTTTCAGCTACAGGCAGATCGCGCTCTTTTTTGCCGTATCCTGTCTGATGAGGAAATACAAATTGCACCCCGTGTTTTACATAGGGGGCGCCGCCGCAGCCGGCGCAATTTTGGGCCTTTGAGGATGATTTAAAGTCATTTGTAATAATCCGCCATCGGATGGCTTCCCCGTGCTTTGTTCAACACGTCCTGAAGGCTGTTCCTGAGCGCAGCGAGCGATTCCGTCCCCTCCGGCAGCTCTTTTTGCGCAGCTATCCTCTTTGCCTTTATGAAAAAAGCGGCATCGGGGCCGCCTTCGCCGTTCACCCTCATGTCGAACGGCACCGTCTCGAGCTGGAGATGCTCCCACAAGTCGGACGCGACGCGGCCGAAGAGATCCCTTGTCGGTTCGTCGTCCCTGCCCCTCCAGACCGGCTCTCCGTCAACGGCGAGCGATAAGGCGCCCTCATCGGCGATCTCCTCGACCGATGGGCGCAGGTTTCCGAGGGCATATTTCCTGAATATGGGGACATCGTGATCGGTCAGATATTTTTCGGCCGCGGCTATACGCTCATCGACCTCCGGATGGGTCTGGTATATGCCGGGGTTTATCTCGGGGCGCTTCAAGCGCTCTTCTTTCAGCCTCTCTTGGAGCGTCAGCATGCCGACCGGGTTGTATCCGGCGCGCATGAGGGCGTCTATCCCCAGCGCGTCTGCCTCTTTTTCGATATCTATGCTGTATGCGCCCATCACCGCGACCTGCAGCACGTTCGCCGCTATCATGGCCGCGCCATTGCCTTTGCTGGCTATTGCCGCCGCGATTGCAAGCAGCGTCATCCGATTGTTTCTCGCCGATTGGATTATCACGTGTTTTTTGTCGGCGTGTACCATCTCGTGAGCGATGACCCCGGCCAGCTCGGCGTCGGTTCTCACGAAATCCAGCATTCCCGTGGTGACGTACATTTTGCCGCCGGCGAGGGCAAAGGCGTTCACCATCTTGTGGTCTAATATGCTGACGTCGTAATTAAGCCTTCGCTCCATCTGAGGGGCCAGCCTGCCGACTATGGTCTCCACTTTTGCCTTGTGTGCCGGATTTACGAGGATCGTCCAGTTTTTCTCTATTTCTGCGGAGACACGCTCGCTCAGTTTTATCTCTTGAGGGGTGGCCTCCGACGGTGCGGCGTCTTCAGAAACGGAAGGGGAGGCGGCATGTGCCGCCTCCCCTGAGGAAAACGCGAAAATCAGTACGGCAAGGCAAGCCGCCGCTCTGCCCATCTCGCCTAAAAAGTGGCCATTCCTTGAGAATAGCCTCTCATCGCTATGCGGTTGCGCCCCATTTTGAGCAGGGTCTCGCGCATTTCAGCGAGGTTCCCCTCGAGCGCCGCGCGAATCTCGCCCTCTCTGTCGAGAAGCTTTTGCCCCAGCTCGCGAATCTCGTTGATGTGGGTGACCACTTGGCTGCACCCCTTTTCGCCCACGCGGGCGGCGAGCGCGTTCCAGAAGACAGGGCCTTCTCTGCCGTCTGAAATGCCCAGATCGGACGAGAGGTTATTCCACTTCTCCAGCAGGGATTCTTGGCGCGATATAATGGATTGCTTCTGCCGGAGCACTTCCAGCAGGCCCTCCATATCCGAGTCCCGAACCCGAGCCTCCTCGTTGTCCACCAGAGCGTCGAGTGACTTGTACAGGCTTAACTCCTCCTGAACCAAGGCGTTCACCGTATCGAAAAAATCAGTAGGCAAAGTTGGTCCCTCCCGCATGTGGGGCCATCGCGGCGGTTTTTTTGCCCTTCACGGATTCCGCCTTCAGTTTCGCGATGGCTTCCACCCATGTCGCCTTCAGTTCCTCCATCATCACGCGAACGTTTCTTACCCGTTCGGCGTCATGCTTCACGTTGGCGTCCACGAGTTGATAGTACATAAAATCATAAAGCCGCATGAGAGAATCAGCGACCTCCCCCCCCTGTTCGAGGTCCAGAGTCACCATGAGCTCGCGCACGACCGACTGCGCCCTTTGCAGGTTCTCGTTGATCTGTTCCGCGTCACAGGCGCTGATGGCCTTTTCCGCAGCGGCGCAAGATCTTATCCCGATGTCGTATGTTATTATGAGCAACTGCTCCTTGGACGCCATCTGGATCTGATTGATCCTGTATGTGTCCTGAGCATGCTGCGCGAAACGCTCATCCATCCATACCCGCCTCCATGCCTGAAATTCCTTCGTATGCTCGACGCACGCTCCAAGCTGTATCTTAATTATCGGCGGAATTCGGCGTCGTGTTTACGCATGAATGCGGATTTTTCAAAAAAAGAAAAATTATGAGGATAAATTGGTCGGGATGAGAGGATTTGAACCTCCGACACCCTGCACCCCATGCAGGTGCGCTAGCCAGGCTGCGCTACATCCCGAAACGTCTGTATTTTACATTCCTGCGGGCGGTTGGTCAAGGACATCGCCGATTTTCTATTGTTCGCCGAAAAGAACATTTAATCAACGGTTCCTTAGGGGAGATTTTATATTCCAGCCCGGTTCCCGCAGATTATTGTAACTTTTATATATTATTGAAAATAAACTAATTTCAATAATTTCATCGGAAAATGCGCATGACAAGCAAGCTATTTTGCATTTATTGTTGGTTTATTCGAAATTACCTAATGTTTGAAGGGGGTGAGGCATGAAAATTGACGCGGCATCGCAGCGAAGCGTTGGAGGAGGTCTTTTCGAGGGTTTATCTCCATTACAAAATTTAAAGGAGTGATCGGCAGTGGGTCAAAGCGAAACTGCAGGCGGCGGAAGAAAGCCCAATATGTTCGAGGCGATTTTGGTAATCTCTGCTGCGGTGGGGCTGATTTTATCGGCGGTCATGGTTTTCAAGGCAGACGTCCACATACCGCTGGTGTTGTCGGCATGCATAGCGGCCTTTGTGTCTCTCTTCGTGCTGAAGGTGAAATGGTCCGTCATCGAGGAAGGCATGCTCAATGCCATAATGATGGCCATGCAGGCCATCCTCATCCTCTACACGGTAGGCCCACTCGTTGGGGTGTGGATCAGGAGCGGGGTAGTGCCGACCATGATCTGCTACGGGCTCGACCTGTTGAATCCGTCGCTGTTCCTCCTGGCCACAATTCTGATTTGCAGCGTCGTCTCGCTCGCCACTGGCACGTCTTGGGGGACCAGCGGGACGGTGGGCATAGCGCTGATGGGGATAGGCGTGGGTCTTGGGATACCGGCGCCGGTCTCGGCGGGTTTTGTCATCTCCGGCGCGTATTTTGGGGATAAAATGTCTCCGATGTCCGACACGACCAACCTGGCCCCTGCCATGGCCGGAACCGACCTGTTCCAACACATCAGGGCAATGTGCTGGACGACCGGGCCGACCTATGTGATAGTGCTTGTAATCGCCTGCGTCATGGGAATGAGGTATGCCGGGGGGACGCTCGACACTGAGAAGATCGCCACAATACAGGAGCTTTTGAAGTCCGAATTCTATATCTCACCCATCGGGTTCATACCGCCGATCGTGGTCATAGGGCTTGCCGCTTCCAAAAAACCGGCGTTGCCGTCCGTATTCGCGGGGGTTCTCGCCGGCTGCGTGCTTGCGGCCTTCCAAGGCGTCGGTTTCGGAGATTTGCTCGAAGCTATGCAGAACGGTTACGTCCCCGCCCTTTCCGGCCAACTGGCCGAGCTGGGCGACGACGTGCCGGCTGTCGCGGCGCTTCTTGCCGAGAGCGGGGTGAGCGGCGTCACGGCGGAATCCGCCATAGGGGCATGCACGGTGCTGACCGAACTTCTCACGCGCGGCGGCCTTCAGTCGATGAATTGGACGGTCTCCCTCATACTCTGCGCGCTCACTTTCGGCGGGGTCCTCGACCGCGTCGGGTACTTGGAAGTTTTCCTGAACACGCTCCTTAAAAACGTGCGCAGCGCGGGCAGCCTTTGCGCGTCCGTCATCGTAGCCTGCTTCTTGTGCAATGCCCTGACAGGCGATCAGTACATATCCTTGGTTTTGCCCGGGCGCATGATGAAGGAAAAATTCGACGCAGCCGGATTGCACCCCAGGATGCTGTCCCGCTCGCTCGAGGATTCCGGCACGCTCACCAGCGTATTGATCCCTTGGAATACATGTGGCGCGTATCACAGGACGACGCTCGGCGTGCACCCATTCGACTATGCCCCTTACGCATTCCTCAATTGGATGAACCCCATCTTATCCATAATCATAACCTACATGGGGATTGGCATCGCGTGGAAAGGCAAAGGGAGCGAGTTCGTGATCGCCCCGACGAAGCCGGCTGCAGCGGATATTTAAATTACGTGAACGTGCGGCGCCGCAACCCGGCGCCGCTTTTTTTGTCGCGCCCGGCATGAGCGCGTCCCCGCAGCGAAGTGGGCCCTCCGCAGCCTTGCATCGGGCGAGCGGCGAGCGACATTTGGGCGTTTTGGGCGCACATCTTCTTGACTTATCCAATATGCGCGGGTAAAATAAACCGCTGTGAAGTTAGAGCCGTTAGCTCAGTTGGCAGAGCACTGGATTTTTAATCCAGGTGTCCCGGGTTCGACCCCCGGACGGCTCACCATTTATTTATCCAAAGCGGTCCCATCGTCCAGAGGCCAAGGACATCGCCCTTTCAAGGCGGCGACACGGGTTCGAATCCCGTTGGGACCGCCAGAAATAGCAAGGCTTCAGGCGATTCGCTTGAAGCCTTTTTCTTTTCTTGGTACAGTATTGGTACACGCCAAAGAAAAATACTCGACGCCATGAAAGCCCATTCTAACCGGCCTCAGCCATCATGAAATATCTAAAAGTAAATAAATAGTAATAAAGCAAATTTAGTACCTAGCTGGAAAACGAAATAAACAGTTTTAAACAGAGGCTTTAGGTATAAATATAAAACCTCATCAGACATCATTACGGCTAATATATTAACAATCTGCGCTTGACAATGCCTGATGTTGAGCTATGATACGAAACAGAAACATTTTTTTATTCAAGGGAGGTGAGGCGAGATGACGAAATTGCGGGAGTTGAGACAGACGAAGGGACTAC
>JAISQC010000125.1 GCA_031274465.1 Synergistaceae bacterium
GAAAAGCGCGGGTCGTTTATCAGCACGGCGTTTCCGTCTCCCTCCCACTTGATTGAGTACGGGGGATTGGAAACGATGGCCTCAAACGGCTCGTCGTCCCAGTGAAGCGGGTCGGTCAATGTGTCGCCGTGTCCGATGTCAAATTTATCGTAGTCGATATCATGCAGGAACATATTGATTCGGCAGAGGTTATAGGTTGTGATGTTGATTTCCTGTCCGAAGAAGCCCTGCCGGACATTGCCTTTGCCGAGAATCTTGGCGAATTTCAACAGTAGTGAACCCGAACCGCAAGCCGGGTCGTATACCTTGTTGACTTCCGTCCTGCCGACAAGGGTTATGCGCGTCAGCAACTCGCTCACTTCCTGCGGCGTGTAGTATTCGCCGCCGCTCTTGCCCGCGTTGGAGGCGTACATAGCCATAAGGTACTCGTAAGCGTCGCCGAAAGCGTCAATCGTGTTGTCCTTGTAATCGCCGAGCTTCATGTCGCCCACGCCGTTCATCAGCTTGACGAGCTTCTCGTTGCGCTTCGCCACCGTGCCGCCGAGCTTGTTGCTGTTCACGTCTATATCGTCGAACAAACCTCTGAAGTCGTCTTCGCTGGCTGTTCCCTGCGCGGACGATTCAATGTCCTTAAAAATACGCTCCAGCGTTTCGTTGAGATTCTCATCGTTTGCGGCGCGTTTACGCACGTTATCAAACAGTTCGCTGGGCAGGATGAAAAAGCCCTTCGTATGCACCAAATCCTCGCGGGCTTGTTCTGCGTCAATGTCGGCCAAATTGGCGTAGTCGAACGCCTCATCTCCGGTTTCCCGTTCCCCTGCGTTGATATAGGCGGTTATATTCTCCGATATGTAGCGGTAGAACAGCATACCGAGGACGTATTGCTTGAAGTCCCAACCGTCCACGCCCACGCTTCCGCGCAGGTCGTTGGCGATATTCCAGATTATGCGGTGAAGTTCGGCCCGTTCCTGTTCTTTTTTGTTATCCGGCATAAATCGCTTTCCCCTTGTTTCGTCATGTCCATGTTTCTATTTGTTTCGCATTGTATTGTATTACACAGCCGCGTTCAAGTAAGCAATTGGCATACTTTGGAAAAAACATATTTCGAAAAAAGAATTTGCATCTCCCAATTGGAAGGAGGACAGGATGGGCGCGGCGGTAGGGTGCCTCTGAGGGTAAGGCACTCCCTCAGTCACTGCGTGAAACTCCCCCTCGAAGAAGGAGCCAAGGTCAAAAACCATGTAGGGGCGTATCGCATACGCCCCCGTTCGGTATGTGAATATCCCGGTTCGGTAGGGGCGTATGCGATACGCCCCTACGGTTGCGGGGTTCGGGGCAGGGCCCCGGGAATTTATCTCTTGGGCAGCGACCTGCTTGCCACTATATCGACGCCGGTGCCGCAGACGTTTTCTATGAGGGTCGAGCCGACCTCTATCGGTGGCTCGGCGGTCAATTTGGCCACTTCCCGGGTCACGTCGAAGACGCGCGACAGGGGCAGCGGCGTTTTGCTGCGGACTGGGCAGACGGGGAGCGAGCCTCCTCTGACCCTCACGGTGGACGTGAAGGTGCGGACGGGGTTTGCGACCTCACTGTGCGCGTATTTTTCGCCAAGCGGGCAGGTATTGCCCTCCACAGAGATTACTTTAGTCCCTTCAACCGTGACTGACAGAGAACAGCCAACGGGGCAGGAGACGCACAGAAATTTTTTGACGTCGGGCATTTACAGCACCTCCAGACCGATGGCTACGTTCGTCACGTCGGGCGCCAGAGCTTTCAGCTTGTCAGCGCGAAGCTTTATCTCGTTCATCTCCCCGGGGCGGGCGTACCGCAGGTTCTGAGATGACAGCCCGGGGTCGGCGCGCAGCCTGCATTTGCCCTCGACAGGAGACCCGACCCTGAGGTACACGGTGACGTCCTCGCTCGCGGTGAGGATTTGCGGGGATATGATGCGGATGTTGTCCCCCGGGACTATCTTGAATTCGCGGTCCCCTTTGACGAGACGCCCCATTGCGTATCGGGCGGCGGACGCGCCAGCGCGCTCGCCCTCGCGGCTCACGAAATCGACGAGGTCGTAAACCACCACGACATTGCCAGCCGCGAAGACGCACTCCTCGCTCGTCTGCATCAGCTCGTTGACGAGCGGCCCTCCGGTGCCCGGCTCTATCTCAATGCCTGCCATGCGCGACAGCTCGTTTTCTGGTATCAGGCCGACCGCCAAGAGCAGGGTGTCGCAGGACACGAATTTCTCGCTGCCCGAGACCGGCTTCCTGTCCGCGCCTATCTCTACGACCGTGACCCCTTCGAGCCGCCCCTTGCCGTGCAGCTCGCAGACGCTCTGGTTGAGGTAGTAGGGGATGTGGAAATCGTCGAGGCATTGGGCTATGTTGCGGCGAAGCCCGGACACCCACGGCATTATCTCGAACACGCCTACGACGTCCGCGCCTTCTAGGACCATGCGGCGGGCCATTATGAGGCCGATGTCACCCGTCCCCATTATCGCGACCTTCCTGCCGGGCATGAGGCCCTCCATGTTGACGAAGCGCTGCGCCGCGCCGGCAGTGTACACGCCGGACGGCCTGCTCCCAGCGATGCCCAAAGCCCCCGCCGGGCGCTCGCGGCATCCCATGGCTAGGACCACGGACTTCGCCTCCACCTGCTCTATCCCCCGGCTTGGGTTCATCACCCAGAAACGGGCCGCCTTCCTGCCGTCCGAGCTAACCGGCTTGTCCATCTGGAACACCATCGTGTTGAGGTCGAACTCGACTCCTGCCTCTCGAGCGCGTTCGAGGTATCGGTGCATGTACTCCGGCCCGGTCAGCTCCTCGCCGAAGGTATGAAGCCCAAAGCCCGGGTGTATGCACTGCTGCAGTATTCCGCCCGGCTCCCAGTCCCGCTCGAAGACGACTACCTTCTCCGCGCCCTCTTTGCGCGCCGCCACGCCAGCCGCCACGCCGGCGGGCCCTGCGCCTATTATCGCGACGTCAACGCGCCTCAGCCCGCTCATAGCGGCTCTCCCGGCAGAAGCGGCTCTTTCGTCTTGCCAGTCAGCATAAATGAATCATCTCCGTGCCTCGTTATCTCAAGCGGGGAGACCCCCAATTCTCTAGCCAGTATCTCGACCACGCGGGGAGCGCAGAAACCGCCCTGACAGCGCCCGGTACCGGGGCGCACCCACAGTTTGACTCCGGCGACCGTTCTGGCGCCGCGCTTTATCGCTTCGACCACCTGCGCCTCGGTGACGCTCTCGCAGCGGCACACGATCTGCCCCCATTTGGGGTCGGCCTTCGCCAGCCGCTCCCTCTCCTCCATCGGCATGTCGGCGAACCTCGGTATGTGGCGCCGCTCCGGCACGAATTTCGGATCGGGCTCGAACTTCACGAGGTCCCCGAGCGAATCCTTCATCATCTCCACCACGTAGGCCGCTATCGCCGGGGCGCTCGTGAAACCGGGCGACTTGATGCCTGCCACGTTCACGAATCCCCTCGGGCTGGAGAGCGCGTTTATATGAAAATCTCCACTTTTCGAGTTGGCTCTTACGCCAGAAAAAGTGGTAATCGCCATGTTTCGGGGTATGTTCGGGACGATCCGGGACGCGCCCTCGAAAACCTCTTCGAGGCCGGGCCGCGTCGTGTTCCTGTTATCCCTGTCGGCCTGATGGACCGACGTCGGGCCGATCAAAAGGTTGTCGTCCGCAGTGTGCGTGACGGTGACGCCTTTCCCCTTGTCGGACGGGCAGGAGAAGAAGAACGCGTCCACCATGTCTCCGACGCGCCTGTCAAAGATGAAATACTCTCCCCTGGTCGGATGGATGAGGAAGCTGTCGTCCCCAGCCATGCGGGATATGATGTCCGAATTGACGCCGGCGGCGTTGATGACCACCCGAGCGGTAAAATCGCCTCGCTTCGTTGCGACCCCGCGCACCCGCGAGCGGTCCTCGTTGAACAAAAGCCCGTTTACCTCGGTCTCCATGAACAGATCGACCCCGTTGCGGCGGGCGTTTTCGATGAACGCGAGCGACGCTTCGAAGTTGTTCACTATGGCCGCGGTCGGAGACCAAAGGGCGGCGGTGATGGCGGGCGCCGCGTTCGGCTCGCGGGCGCGGAGCGCGTCTCCGCTGATTATCTCTATGCCGGGGACACCGTTCGCCTTCCCGTAGCCGAGCAGCATTTCGAGGTGCTTTTCCTCTTCTTCGCCTATCGCGCACACGTACGACCCGCATTTCCTGAATTTGAAATCGAGCTCTTCGTGGAGCGTCTGATACATCCTGTTGCCCGCAGGGCAGAAACGGGCTTTCATCGTGCCGGGCTTGTCGTCGAAGCCCCCGTGGATCATCGAGCTGTTGGCGCGGCTCGATCCGAACGGGATATCCGGCGCCCGCTCGATCACCGCGGCCTTCAAAGTGTACCGCGACAGCTCGCGGGCTATCGTCCCCCCGCTTATCCCCGCGCCTATCACTATTACGTCGTAATCACCGATAACGGCAGGCCAGTGCAATCATTTTCCCTCCCCCCAGACAGCGCAATTGCAGGCCGCGGGCCCAAGGCGCCGCGGTCTGCAATAATCGAGTTTCAGGCCTAGTCTATCCAGCCCTTGGATTTCTCTATGGCCTTCTTCCAGCCCTTATAGCCCTCTTCCCTCTTCTCGTCGGAGACGGCCGGCGCGAACGACGCGTCCCTCGCCCAGTTGGCGCGAAGGTCGTCCACGTTCTTCCAGAAGCCGACCGCGAGGCCAGCCGCGTAAGCCGCGCCGAGCGCCGTCGTCTCGTTGACGACCGGGCGCACGACCTTCGTGCCGAGGATGTCGCTTTGGAGCTGCATCAGAAGCGCGTTCTTGACTGCGCCGCCATCGACCTTGAGCTCGGCCAGCGGAACGCCGGAGTCCTTGTTCATGGCGTCAACGACGTCGCGGGTCTGGTAGCATATGCTCTCGAGCGTGGCCCGGACGATATGCTCCTTGCGGACGTAGCGGGTGAGGCCGGCTATGATTCCGCGCGCGGACGTGTCCCAATACGGCGCGTAGAGGCCGGAGAACGCTGGCACGAAATAAACCCCGCCGGCGTCGTCCACCTTGCCAGCCAGATATTCGCTGTCAGGCGACTCGTCCACTATCTTGAGGTTGTCGCGCAGCCACTGGACCGCCGCGCCGGTGATGGCGATGGAGCCCTCGAGGGCGTAGACGCACTTGCCCTCTTCGAGGCTGTAGCCGGCTGTGGTGAGCAGTCCTTCGTTCGACGGGGCCGGGGTCTCGCCGATGTTCATCAGGAGGAAGCATCCGGTGCCGTAGGTGTTCTTGGCGTCGCCTTTGTTGTAGCAAGCCTGTCCGAAGAGGGCCGCCTGCTGGTCGCCGAGGTCGCCCGCCACCGGGATTGCCGCGCCGAACGGGCCGCCGGGGATCGTGTTGCCGTACACCGCGCTCGACGGCTTGATCTGCGGAAGCATCGCGATCGGGACGTCGAGGAACTTCGCCATCTCCTCGTCCCACTTGAGGGTCTTTATGTTCATGAGAAGCGTGCGAGACGCGTTCGAGACGTCGGTCACATGGACGCCGCCGTTCGGCCCGCCGGTCAGGTTCCAGATCAGCCAGGTGTCGATGTTGCCGAAGAGCAGCTCGCCCTTTGCGGCGCGCTCGCGCGAGCCCGGGACGTTGTCGAGTATCCACTTGATCTTCGTGCCGGAGAAGTACGGGCTGATCAGAAGGCCCGTGTGGTCTTTAACCTTGCCGCGGCCCTTCTCGTCCTGCTGCCATCCGGGGGTCTTCTGCCACTCGGAGCAGAAGTCCTGCGTCCTCATGCACTGCCACACTATAGCGTTATATATGGGCTTGCCGGTCGATTTCTCCCAGACAACCGTGGTCTCGCGCTGGTTCGTGATGCCGATGCTGGCTATGTCGCCGGTAGAGATGTTCTCCTTCTTCAAGGCGCCGCGCACGACGTCCTGAACGCGGGACCATATCTCAAGGGCGTCATGCTCCACCCAGCCGGGCTTGGGGAAAATCTGGGCGTGCTCCAGCTGATCGGACGAGACGGGAAGCCCGCCCCTGTCGAAAACCATGCAACGCGAGCTCGTAGTTCCCTGATCGATTGCGACAACGTATTTTTTCTCAGACATCTTCGATCTACCCCCTGATAATTTTTTTATTGCGTCAGTGATCGCACTTCTGTAAATTTCTGGCGTCCATAGCGCTGTCCGCCACAGCCGCGAGGTCCGAGCCGCCGCTTGCCTCGACGGCGGCCATCATCGCGCCCTCCAACACCGGGGCGTCCGCCATCACGACTCTGGAGGAGTCCTCGGGAGGCAGCAGCTCTATGGCGCTTCTCGACGAAAGTATCGAGCTGCCGAGATCGGGGACGACCAAGACGCCCTCGGTCTTCGGCAGCATCGCGGAAAGCGCGTCGAATATCTTGCCGACGGAGACGCCGAGGCCGCCCGAATCATTGCCCCCAACGCCCTCTATCAGCACGCTGTCGCCAGCGCCCGACATTCCGACAGCTATGTCCTTAATCCCCTTTGCCGCGTCTTCGCTGTGCGAAACCACCAGAATGCCGATCATCCTAGCCCTCCGCAAAAGCGTCGCGTAAGCAGGAGACCAGGTAGTACGAGGACGTGGCGCCCGGGTCCTGATGCCCTATCGAGCGTTCGCCGAGGTAGCTGCTGCGCCCGCGGCGCGCCAGCATGGGTATGGTGCCCTTCATGCCGCCTTCCGCCGCAGCCACTGCCGCGTCCCACGCCGCCGCGTCTCCTTCCGGGGCATGCTCTTTCAGCGCGTTTATAGCGGGGTCGATGGCGTCGACCATCGTTTTGTCTCCGACAGCGGACTTGCCCAAAGACATCACCCCCGACAGCCCGTCCCCCATCGCGGCGGCAAATTCTTCGACTGAAACCTCGCCCTGGCCCGCGAGCTTTTGGCCGAGCTTCATGAAGAACGTGCCGTACAGGGGACCTGCGGAGCCTCCGACCACGCTCATTATGGTCATGGCGACATCACGGAACAACCCGCCAAAATCCGCGTAGTCCTTGCCCTGGATCTTGTCGATGATGCGCTTCATCCCCCGGTTCATGTTTATGCCGTGGTCAGCGTCGCCTATGGCCGAGTCGAGATCTGTCAGATATTCTTTTTTTTCTTCAATGACCGCGTTGAACTTTTCTACAGCAGCGCGGGCCATCTTAATGGTAAACGCCATCGCTTGTGTCCTATCTCCCCCAGCGCAAAGCGGGGGTGTGCACCGGATAATCCCACAGCGCCTTGGTCTGGCTGTCGAGCTTCAGGAGGGTTATCGAGCAGCCCTGCATGTCGAGGCTCGTGATGTAGTTGCCGACCAGATTGCGCGCTATCGTGATGCCCTTGCCGTCCAGGAATTTCTTGAGGTCGTTGTACACGACGAAAAGCTCGATGAGCGGGGTCCCGCCCATGCCGTTCACGAAAGCCAGGACCTCGTCGCCCTCTTTGAACGGGAGGTCGCTCACCACGGCGCTTGCCATGTACTCGACGATCTCGGCCGACGTCTTCTGCTTGACGCGCTCGCGGCCGGGCTCGCCATGGATGCCGATGCCCAGCTCGATCTCGTCGTCAGGCAGGTCGAAGATCGGCTTGCCCGCCGCCGGCGGGACGCAGCTCGTGAGCGCCATCCCCATGGAGCGGACGTTGGCGTTCACCCGCTCGGCCAGCTCCTTCACCTCGGCGAGCGACGCGCCAGCCTGAGCGTACGCGCCTATCAGCTTCTCGATGATGACCGTCCCGCCGACGCCTCGGCGCCCGGCGGTCCAAGTCGAGTCCTTGACCGCGACGTCATCGTTCACCACAACCTGCTCCACCTCGACGCCGTCGGCTTTGAGCATGTCTGCGGCCATCTGGAAGTTCATCACGTCGCCGGTGTAGTTCTTGACGAGGAACAATACTCCCTTGCCGCCGTTGGTCGCCTTCGCGCCCTCGTACACCTGCTCCAGCGTGGGGGACGTGAAAATCGCCCCAGCGCAGGCCGCGTCCAGCATCCCGTATCCGACGAAACCGCCGTGCATCGGCTCGTGCCCGCTACCGCCGCCCGATATGACCGCCACCTTGGGCTTGGGCGCGTCGGCCCGCGCGACGACGCTGTATTCCGATATAACCTTGATGAGGTCGGGATGCGCAGCCCACATTCCGGCCAGCGACTCGGTCACCACATCGTCAATATTGTTTATGAGTTTCTTCATGGTCGGTGTTCCACCTCCCTGTCATTAGGGGCATGCCGCAAGGCAGCCTGGGGTTATCCAAGAGCGCTGCAGAGCGCGTACGACACGACGCCTCCGATGAGGGAGCCGGCGATCGGGACGATGCTGTATCCCCAGTCGGGCGCGCACTTGCCGGGAATCGGCAGGATCGCGTAGGCTATGCGGGGGCCGAGGTCGCGGGCTATGTTCATGGCGTAACCGGTCGTGCCGCCCATGCCTGCGCCGATGGCGTAAAGGAGCCCGCCGATCATGAACGGAAGCAGATAGGTGTTGGTCGCGTCGCCGCCAATCGCCCTGACGAGGAACTGAATGCCCATGATGAGGAAGATGGTCTCAATGGCTTCCTGGAGTATATTGACGGGGATGTTGCGCACAGCCGTGCCGGTCGCGAATATGCCGAGCTTGGCCTCGCCGGATATCGGCGCGTCCCAATAACCAGCGAACGTGATGTAGACTCCGATTCCTCCTACCACGCCGCCCGCTATCTGAACGATGCTCAGGACGATGACCCTTGGGAGAGTGTAGCCTTCGACGCCGCTCAGGAACTTGAACAAACTTACCGCCGGGTTGAAGTCTGCCTGGGCTGAACCGAAGAACCAGCCCGCGTAGATGGCCATCATAAGGGAGAAACACCAACCCATGTTCACCGTAACCCAAGCGCTGGCGCCGCTGCCGCTTCCCTTGGCCTGAGGCAGCGTGAGGTTCGCCCCGATGGAGTCGCCCAGCCATACAAGAACCACCGTACCCAAAAACTCGCCTATTAGAGCTTTGTCCATAAATTATCCCTCCAGAAAAAATTTTTTTTAAGATTCTGATCTTCCACAACTTCCAATTATGATGTGCCCGAAATAAGGCCCCTTCGCTGCGGGTTTTGCGTGGCAAGACACCCCCTTTGCGTTTATTTCCGCGCGAAGAAGCGCTTGAGGCCGTGTGAAGCTTTTTTGCCTTATGTTGAGCGCGCGCCTTTGGCTTGAGCGCTCCGCCGCTAGCGGCGAGTTGAGAATTTTTGCATTTTTACGTTTAGTTATAAAAGGATTTGTTGGTATTTTATAAGTAACACTATACCGGCATTATCCGCAATTTGCAATAGGCAAAATATGCTAGCGCCATAGGCGATTTGCAATGCGCGAAGCGCGCCCCCGATGTCGCAAGCGCCCCTCAAAGTTTGCGGGCACCGGGTTTGCGCGCTCATCCGCGTAGGACGGCCCGGAGGGGTGGCCGAAATTTACAAAATTTTTTCATCGAATTTCGCGAACAGAACGACGAACAGCTTGATTTTTTTCGGTTTTTCTGATAATTTAAAAATAGAATACCAGCTTATGTAATGTTTACGTTGGCTCGTACCGCAATAGTAAAAGATGTATTTTGTTATATAATGTTCGGTTTGCTCGTATGGATAAAAAATTCCGGGAATTGTGAATGGTTTGCAATCCGCGGCCGGGAGTTGATGTCATCAGAAAACGGCAGGTTTGGCGCAAGCGGGAATCGCACTTTCATGAACTTTAATGATATTATTTTAGTAATTTAAGAGCAGGAGGAGAGCAAGGAATGCAAACGGACAAGCTGTTGGACGACATCGGAAGGCAAATTTTGAAGGCATTGCAGGAGAACGCCAGAATTTCCTTCAGCGAACTGGGGCGCCGGGTGGGGCTGTCCTCTCCGGCTGTCGCCGAGAGGGTGCACCGCATGGAGGAGGCCGGGTATATAAAGGAATACAGGGCCGTCGTCGATCAGGAAAGACTCGGGTTCCCCATCACCGCGTTCATCCGTGTGACCGCCAACGTCGGCAAGCTGAAGGAAGCGGACGACATGGCGCGCGCGATACCCGAAGTGGTCGAGGGGCATCACCTCACAGGCGCCGACGGCTTCATACTGAAGGTAGTCGTGGCATCCGTCAGGCACCTCGAGGAGATCATCAACCAGATGGGCAACTATGGGCAGACCACTACGTCGATAGTGCTGTCTTCCCCGGTCGAATCCAGAGTGCTCACCCCGTTTTTCCAAGCCGGCGAATAAATTCGCCCGATTTTTTCAGCAAAACGCCCCGGCAAGTGGTACAATTAACGTCATGAAGCCCTTCAAGCGGCGGAGTCCCGCCGCTTGAACCTTGTGTGTCACGCGACGATATTTTTTCTGGGGGTATTTGGATGGACAGCAACACCAGGCAGCACAATCTCTTCGACAGGGTACTGCCGCTTCCTATAGAGGAAGAGATAAAACACAGCTATCTCGACTACGCGATGAGCGTCATCGTCGGGCGGGCGATACCGGACGCGAGAGACGGCCTTAAGCCGGTGCAGCGGCGGATACTGTACGCGATGCTCGAGCTCGGCCTGAGGCACAATCAGGCGTTCAAGAAGTCCGCGCGCGTCGTCGGCGAGACGATGGGCAAATACCACCCGCACGGGGATTCGGCCATTTACGGCACCATGGCGAGGATGGCCCAGGATTTCAGCATGCGCTACCCGCTCGTGGACGGACAGGGCAACTTCGGGTCGATAGACGGCGACGAGCCAGCCGCGATGAGGTACACCGAGGCCCGCCTCCACTCCATGGGGGAGGAGATGCTCCAGAACATCGACGAAGAAACGGTGGACTGGGGGCCGAACTTCGACGAGTCTTTAGAGGAGCCGCTCCTGCTCCCCTCCCTCATACCGAACCTCCTCGTGAACGGAAGCTCGGGCATAGCGGTCGGCATGGCCTCCAACATTCCGCCGCACAATATCGGCGAAGTCGTGGAGGCGTGCTGCGCCGTGCTGGGGAACCCGGACATCGAGCTGGGCGACCTGATGTCCATAATCCCGGGCCCCGACTTCCCGACCGGAGGGGTGATACTCGGCAGGGACGGCATAGCCGACGCCTACTCCACTGGCCGGGGCAGGATCGTCTGCCGCGGCAGGGCGGAGACCGAAGAGCTCAAACGCGGCAAGAACGCCATAGTGATAACAGAAATACCGTACATGGTCAACAAGATGAACTTGATAGAGACGATAGCGAAAGGCGCCCAGACCGGGCTCATCGACGGCATCACGGACATGCGCGACGAGTCGGACAGGAACGGGATGCGCATCGTGATGGAACTGCACCGCGACGCCGACCCAAATCTGGTCTTGCGCCAGCTCTACAACCGCACTCAGCTCCAAGCCACTTTCGGGGTGATAAACCTCGCGCTCGTGAACGGAAGGCCTATCGAAATGGGCCTGAAGCACCTCATCGAGGTATTCCTCGGCCACAGGCGCTCCGTCGTTCGGCGCCGCACGGAATACCGCCTCCGCAAGGCAGAGGAGAGGGCCCATATAGTCGAGGGTCTGGTCCGCGCACTCGACTTCATAGACGAGGTAATACGCATAATACGCTCCTCGCACGACGTGCCGACGGCGAGGGCTGGCCTCGTCTCGGAACTGCAATTCACCGAAGTGCAGGCTTCTGCGATACTCGAAATGCGCCTCCAGCGCCTGACGGGTCTGGAGCGCCACAAGCTGGAGGAGGAGCTGGCGGCTCTTTTGGCCGACATCGAGCGCTACCGCACCATCTTGGGCAACGCGCTGGTGCTCGACGCCGTCGTGAAAGACGAGCTCGAACAGGTCAAAAAAACCTACTCCGACCCACGGCGGACCGAGATACAGGACTCGGTTGACGATTTTTCCGTCGAGGACCTCATACCAGAGGCAGAGATCGTAGTCGTGCTGAGCCGCGACGGGTACATAAGGCGCATGCCCCTCCAGGACTACCGCCTGCAGTCCCGCGGCGGCAAGGGGGTCAAGGGCGCGACCCCAAAGCCCGAGGACGAGATATCGCTGATAAAGGCGACTACGACGCACAACACCCTGTGCATGTTCACCAACAAGGGGCGGATTTTCGGAGTGAAGTGCTACATCCTGCCGGAGCCAAAGACCGGCAAGGGCAAGCTGGTGCACTCGATAGTCCCGCTCGACGCCGGCGAGAAGGTGGTCGCGCTGCGCGACATGAACCACGGGGAGGCCAAATTCGTCTTCCTGATCACCAAAAACGGTCAGGCAAAGCGGATGCCGATAGAGGAACTGGAGGGCATCGCCAAGGTCGGCCGGAGGATTTTGGGGGTGCGGGAGGACGACGAGATAGCGAGGGTCCGCATCACCTGCGGCCTCGACGAGCTGCTTTTCACCACCGCCCACGGGCAGACTCTGCGGGTGCCGGAGGGCGAGTTCCGGCCCCAAGGCCGCGCCGCGCAGGGCGTGCGCGGGATCAAGCTGGGCAGCGGCGACCGCGTCGTCGGCTGCGACGTGATAATACCGGGCCGCATGGTGCTGTTCGTGAGCGAGCGCGGCATAGGCAAGCGCACGCCTTACGACGAGTTCACCCAGCACCACAGGGGGACCGGGGGGGTCAGGGCGATGCGCCTCAACGACAGGACCGGCGACCTCATAGGTGCCTGGGGGGTCAACGAGGACGACGAGCTGATGATAATTTCCGGGCAGGGAAGGGTCGTTCGGATGATGGCCTCTGAGATATCGAGCCTCGGGAGGTCCGCTACCGGATACACGATAGTCAGGCTGGACGGCGGCGACTCGGTGGCGGACATCAGCATCATAAAGGCCGACCCCGAGTCCGCGAAGGAGGCGTAGGCGCGGTGCGCCTTGCGCGCGGCGGCGGCGCGCCGGTGTGCGCGCTCGCGCTCCTGGCGGCGCTTGGCTACGCAGTGTCGCCTGTCTTGTCTGCGGCGCTCGTGCCGATACTCGCGCTCGCAGTGTGGTTTTACAGGGACCCGGACCGCACGCCGCCCACCGGGGCCGGCGAATGGGTGAGCCCAGCGGACGGGCGCGTCGTCGAGGTGATGGAGGCCGAGGACGCTTACGCCGGGAAGGCCGTCAAGATCGGAATCTTCATGAACGGGTTCGACGTCCACGTGAACAGGTTCCCTGCCGACGGCACCGTGGAGGAGATACTGCACACGCCGGGGAAGAAATGGTTCGCGTTCGCCCCAAAGGCGTCCGAGATAAACGAACGGCTGTATGTGCGCGCCATCACCCCCCAAGGCAGGACGACGCTGGTGCAGATAGCGGGCATCATGGCGCGCAGAATCTCGTGCTATGCAAAAACCGGCGAAAGCCTTGCGCGGGGCCAGCGATATGGTATGATTAAGCTCGGGTCGAAGGTCGATCTGTATCTTCCGGTTTCGGTCGCGCCTGCCGTATCCGTGGGCGACAGGGTTAAAGCGGGCGAAACGATTATAGGAGTGGTGGACAAGTGAGGCGTCGCAAGAAAATCAGGCACCTGCCCTTCAACAAAATAGTACCGAACATGATAACCAGCGGTAGCGTGCTCTGCGGAATGTTTTCATTGGTTCTTACGTACGAGAGGCATTTCCTCCCCTCGGCTCTGGTCTTGGTGATGGCGGTTTTTTTCGATTACATGGACGGCAAGGTGGCCCGCAGCCTGGGGGGCAGCAGCGCTTTCGGCGAGGAGCTGGACAGCCTGGCTGACGCCCTTTCCTTCGGCGCGGCGCCGGCGTTTCTCATATATGCCAGATACCTGGGGATGGAGGGCGGGATGCCGGGCGCGCTCGGCGCCGCGTTCTTCGCGCTTTGCGGGGTATTGAGGCTGGCGCGCTTCAACGTGATGCACGCGATGGATTCGTTCCAGGGGCTTCCCATCCCGGCAGGCGGCATGGCGCTTGCCTCTCTGGTCATAGCCGACGTCCCGCTGATCCCGGGGCTTGCTCTGGCCGTCATGGTAGGGATCGGCGCGCTCATGATCTCCACCGTCCCGTACGGCAACGTCAAGCTCCTGAAGCGCGGCAACGTCAACAGGGTTAGGGCCCTTCTGCTCACCCTGCTGGTCGTCTCGTGTTTCGCCGCTCTGCGCGAGAAGGCGCTTCTGGCGCTGATCGGCATATACATAACGAGCGGCCCGCTGCACATCAACTGGGGGGCGTGGCTCGCCAAAACCAACGACGACGAGGAAAAGCCCGCCCCCGGAAAAGACTAGCCCGGGATAAAATAAAAAACAAAAAAAGCGGGCAGCCCCAAAATCGCGGGCTGCTCGCTTTTTTTTGCGCTCGCCCCTTTAGAACGAGGAGAACATCTCCTCGTCGAACCTCGAGCTGTCATCTATCTGCAAATTTTTGCGGAGCTGTATCTTCGGCATGGGGACAACGACGATCCCGGACTCGTCCAAAAAATATTTTTCAGCGTCGTTCTCCGAATTGTAGCCGATGACCGTGTGCGGCGGTATGACGTTGTGCGAATCGACGATCACGCGCCTGAGCTTGCAGTTCTCCCCTATCACGACCCCCTGGCCTATTATGCACTCCTCAAGCACCGCGCCGGGGTTTATGACGCAATGCCGCGACAGGACGCAGCGATGGACCACCGACCCGAGGACCTGGCTCGCCTCAGCCCTCAGGCACCCCTCGACCGAGCTGCTCATCCCTTTCGCGGGGTAGGTGAAGCCCGGAGGGTCAGAGTAGGACACGGTGCGTATCGGCCACTGCGAGTTGTAAAGCGTCAGCGCGGAGGGGTGCTGCAGCAGGTCCATGTGGGACTCCCAGTAGGCCTTGATCGTCCCGACGTCCTTCCAGTACGGCCTGTCGTTCCCGGGCAGGACGTTCGTCGAAAAATCATACGCCAGCATCTTGCACTTGCTGAAGATGCTCGGAAGGATGTCGCGCCCGAAGTCGTGGGTGCTATCGGAGTTTTTGCTGTCGGTCAGGATGGCCTCCTCCAATATCTCGCGGGAGAAGATGTAGTTGCCCATGGACACGTAGCTGTAGCCGGGGTTGGATTTTATCTCGGGCGGGTTTGCCGGTTTCTCGACGAACCCGTCGATGACCCCTCCCTCGTCCGCCGATATGCAGCCGAACTGAGAGGCCTCGTTCACTGGAACCCTGTTGGCCGCTACGGTGATGTCGGCCTTGTTGTCGAAATGGTATTGAAGCATCTGGTCTATGTCCATCTTGTAGATGTGGTCGGCCGCGAATATGCAAACGTAATCAGCGTTGAACATCGTCACAAGGTGGAGGTTCTGGTATATCGCGTCGGCAGTGCCCTCGTACCACCTTTCGTCAGTCCACATCTGCGCAGGCGCCACGTTCACGAAATAATTCCTGCCGCGAAGGGCCGCGCCGAACTGCCATCCCTGCGTGATGTGCTCCTGCAGAGACTGGCTCTTGAACTGGGTAAGGCAATATATGGAGTATATGCCGCTGTTGACGAGGTTCGAAAGCGCGAAATCCACGATGCGGTACTTCGCCCCGAACGGAACGGCCGGCTTGGCCCGATACTTGGTCAGCGGCATCAGCCGTTCGCCCTTCCCTCCCGCCAAAACCATGGCCAGAACCTTACCATATCTTCCCTGTATCATACCATTCTCCTCCTCGAATTTCGGATATAAAGGCTAAGATGGCAAATCTCCGTTCTTCAAGCCCCTGTAGAGGTCGATATACGACGACGTGGACGAATCCCACGAAAAATCCGAGGACATCGCGTTCCTGACTATCGAGCCCCACCTCTCCTTGTCGTGATACGCGTCGATGGCCCTGTACATGGCTTTGAGCAGTTCGTCCGTGGAATAGTCGCTGAACACGAACCCCGTCCCGTCCGGCGCCCCGTCGCAATCGATCACCGTGTCGGCAAGCCCCCCCGTGCAGCGGACGACCGGGATTGAGCCGTAGGACATCCCTATGAGCTGGGAGAGGCCGCACGGCTCGAAGAGCGACGGCATCGCCGTTATGTCGGACCCGGCGTAGGCGAGGTGGGCCAGCTCCTCGTCGAAATCGGTGCAGCACCAGAAATAGTCGGGGTAAGTGCGGCTGAACTGCCTCGCCCAGTCCTCGTACTGCAGCAAACCGGAGCCGATCACGACCGCGCGGCAGTTATCGACCATCAGCCAGTCGAGCATCGTGAACAGTATGTCTATGCCTTTCTGCTGGACGAGCCTTCCGACGAACGCGACGATCGGCTTGCCGTCGTCCTCCCAATGGCAGTGCTGGACGAGCTTTTTCCTGCACTCGGCTTTCCCGGACATATCACCGACGCCGTAGCGCGCCGGGATGTAAGGGTCGGCCTTGGGGCTCCATATGTCGTAGTCGATACCGTTGAGGATGCCGGTCAGCTTGCCCTTCATCGTGGAAAACACCCCGTGCAGGCCGAACCCGCCCTCGGGCGTCTGTATGTCCCAAGAGTAATGGGGGCTCACGGTGGTTATCGCGTCAGACGAGACTATCCCGCCCTTGAGCAGGTTCGCCTGCCCGTAGAACTCCACGCCGTCGATAGAAAACGCGTCTTTGGTCATCCCCCACGACGACAGCATCGCCGGGTCCACTATCCCCTGATGCGCCAGATTGTGTATGGTGAACACCACGTCGTACTCCGACCTCAAAGCCCTGTAGTGCCTGTGCCAGCGGAGGGTCATCGGCAGCATCGAGGTGGACCAGTCGTGGACGTGGAAGATGTCGGGCTTCCACCCAGCAAATGACTGTATCTCGATAGCGGCCATCGACAGGAAGGCGAAAGGCATCACCGACGCGGGGGAAAGCGACTGCGGGTAAATTTTCGGGTTGCTGAAAAGCTCAGGCTGTTTGAGAAGATAGACTGGAACCCCTTCGACCTCGGCAAGCGATACGCTCGCCGAATAAACCCTCCAATTGAGCGCTATATGCACCCGCTCAGGCAATTCCTCGCATTTGCAGCCGTGGCTCTCCACGTATTCCATCACGCCCGGGAACGCGGGCAGGAGAACCCGCGCGTCCACCGATCTCTTCCTCAGGAATTTCGGCAACGCCCCCAAAACATCCCCCAGCCCCCCCTGCTTCGCGAGGGGCGCCATCTCTACGGCGACGTGAAGCACTTTGATCAGAGCGTCTTTAGGACTCATCTTTGCCTCCCTACCCTTTTTCAATGGCCGCGGAAGATCGTGCCGTAAGCCTTCTCGCAATACTCCTTGACGACCCTGTGCGTGTTGAAATAGCTCGCGTTCAGGGCTATGGTGTGCTTCATCATGCGTATCCACTTCGATTTGTCCTTGTTGTAATACGTCGGGATCACCTTTTCGTTGAGCTTGTTGTAAAGATCCATGGCGTCCTGCTTCTCGTCGTACTCGATGAGATCGACCTCCGTCGGGACCGGGCCTATCGACCAGCCGGTGACGTCCTCTATCCAGCCCTCTATCCACCAGCCGTCCAGCACCGAGAAGTTCATGACCCCGTTGTGGACGCATTTCATCCCGCTGGTGCCGGAGGCCTCCCTCGGGCGGATCGGCGTGTTGAGCCACACGTCAACCCCAGCCGTCAGCACCTGGGCCAGCTCCATGTTGTAGTTCTCCATGAATACCATCGGTATGGCAGAGCCGATATCCTTCGATATGGCGATTATGCGCTTTATGATGTCCTTCGCCGGCAGGTCGTGCGGGTGGGCTTTGCCGGCGAAGATAAGCTGAATCTGGCCGGCGCCGACGTCGAGAAGCTTCTTGACGTCAGTGAAGAGGAGGTCGGCGCGCTTGTAGGTGGCGGCCCTCCTGGCGAAGCCTATCGTCAGAATGTCCGGATCCAGCTCGACCCCGGTCTCCTCGAGCACCCTCGCGAAAAGCCGCATCTTCGCGGCCTGATGGGCCTTCCACACGTCCTCGTCGGGGAGCTGGAGCGCCTGAATCAGGCGGCTGGGGTCGTTCCTCCACGCCGGGATGTACTTGTCGTAGAGGCGGGCGAAGCCCGGGCAGGTCCACGTCGCCGAATGAACCCCGTTCGTCACGTAGTCCACCTTGTCGGTGCCGAACATCTTACGGCTGACCTCGGCGTGCTTCTTGGAGACCGCGTTGACGTACCGGCTGAACTTCAGGCCGAGCTCGGTCATCGAGACGCCGCTGCCCCCGAGCATCCTGCGGAGCGCGGAAGCGTTGTGCTCCTCAACAACGTGCGATATCAGGTCGTACGGGAAGTAGTCGTGCCCTGCGGCAACCGGGGTGTGCGTGGTAAAGATCACTTCCTCGCGCACTTTGTCGAAGTCCTCGTAGCCCAGCTCCCTCGTGAGCTCCAAGGATATGAACCCGGCGTGCCCTTCGTTCAGGTGGAACGTCTTTATGTTGTTGTAGCCGAGGTCGCGCAGCAGGCGCAGCCCGGCGACCCCGAGGATCATCTCCTGACAGAGGCGGTAGCGGGTGTCCCCCCCGTAAAGCTCCCATGTGAGGCTTCTGTCGCCCGGGGTGTTCTCGTCGATGTCGGTGTCGAGGAAGTAAATCGGGAGGGGATATCCGGAGTGCCCGACGTACATGTAGCCCCACGCCCTTACCTGAATCTGGCGGCCCTCCAGTATCACCGACACCCTGTTGTCTAGTCTGGTAAGAAGCTTCTCCGGCTCCCAATCCACCGGCTTTTCGACCTGGCTGCCGTCCTCGGTTAGCTCCTGCCTGAAATACCCCTTGCGATAGAGAAGCGTCACCCCGACCGCCGGGACGCCGAGATCGGCTACGCTCTTCAGGATGTCTCCAGCCAGAATGCCCAAGCCGCCCGAATAGGTGGGAAGATGCGGGGATATGCCGATTTCCATGGAAAAATAGCCCACGCTCCTGAAAATGGGGTTGCGCTCAAAGGTGCTCATCATCGAAGTTGTGATGTTTTCGCCGTAAGTCAGTATCGACATTCTTACAAAACCTCCGCTTATTTAAGTTTGTTTTCCGAAAAATTTGTTTTAAAAATTTTACCCCTCAGGCAGAGCGAAACCCAGCTCGCCGGCCAATTCCAGAAGCGCCTCGGACGGCTTTGAAGTCTTTTCCTCCAGCATGCCCCACACGGCGTTCTGAAGCATCCATTTGCCTACCCCTACCCCCACACCCAGACCCTCAGCCCTCCTCCATTGAAACAAAAGTTTTCTAAAGCCGCCTTCGTCATTTTTTTTATCGGCCGCCAGCAGATCGCCGTAAAACGCCTCCCCCATCGCCGGAGCGAGGGGGGACAGATTCGGCTTGATGCCGATATTATGTGCTTTTGCCAGCAATTCTTCAAGCTCCGAGCCCGGCTCCAAAAGCTCGGTCACGCGGCCCGAGGACGCGAGCAGGCCGTCGAGCAGCCTGGCGTACACGAACTCCCCGGCATAGGCGAGGAACGAGGTCGGGCGCACGTTCATCAGGTTGAGCTGCACGAGCAGGCGCTGATTGTCCTCCAGCAACTGGCGCGCGTACTCCATGTGCTCTTTTTCCGCGTCGCTGGTCCTCTCCTGCGCTATGCGGTGCCTGTCGTCGGCCGTGAGGTCGGAAAAATGCCATGGGCCGTGCTCGAATTCCCCTTCGATGAATTTGGATATCGAAAAAATATCGCCGACGTAAAAATGCTTCCACAGGTCGTCCGGGTCCGGCAGTCCCTTCTCCGACAGGCGGCATACGTCGTCGAGCCCGCCTGTCGTTATGACGATGGAGTTGCCCTTCCACTCGTCGAGGGTTCTGGTGTCCGTGATTTCAAGCGTCGAGACGCTCATCTCCATGCTGGCGGACGGATATTCGCCGCGCGCGTCCCGCTCTATCCTGTAAGCGTAGTAGCTCTTCTGTTCTTTCAGCAGGGAAGCCGCCGCGGCGATGTCCCGGATGGACCTCCGGTTGGGGATGACGGTTTTGACGGCCACGTCGTAGCCTGTGGGCAAATCCGTCGCGTTGCCTTTGGCTTTTTTGAGATCCTCCATGAAGCCCTTTTCGAGGTCAACCCCGGACACTTCCGCGACGCACTCTATCGCGCGGATGGCATACGCGATTATCTGCCTCGTCTCTATGCCGGAGATGTCGTTGAAGAACCAGCCGCACGACGTGTACATGAACATGCGCATCCGCTGGGCCTCGAGCAGGGCGAGTGCTTTCCCCGCCTCATGGGGCTTGAGCTCCCCGCATCTGCCTTTCAGGAACGACGCCTTCCGCTCCATCACTTCCTGCATCGATTCATGTTCGCCGCAATCGTCGAGATAAAGGGATATCGCGTCGTCCCTCAACGCCCAAGGCGAGTCGCAGTAGCGCGCCATCTCGCGCTCGTATATCTCATCGATGCGGTCCCGCACCCGGTCGAGCGCCTCACGCAGCGGCGCGCGCCACGCCTGATTCCACCCGTGGTCCCCGCCGGTGTGGCAGCCGCAGTCGCTTCGCCAGCGCTCGACGCCATGCGCGCAGGACCACGACGTGTTTTCCGCTATCTTGCACCGCCATTTGGCTGGATAGAGCTTCAGGAACGCCCCCACATTGGTCAGCATGACGTTCGGCGAGGCGTAGAGGAGCTGCGCCGCCCTCGCAAGCGCCATCTCCCCGAAATGATGGTGGTGGCCGTACGACTCCCCGTCGGTCGCTATCGCGAGCAGCCTCGGCTCGTTGTCGAGCGGGAGTTTTTTCAAAAGAGACTCGGCGAAAAAATCACCGCTGTCGAGCAACCCGCCGAACGCTATGTCGTGCGCGATGCTGCCGTAATAAAACACCAAGGTTATGTTCCTGCCCGAAGGCAGAGTCATCTCGTAAGGGCGCGTCACGTCGAGCCCGCCTCCCCCGGGGGTCTCGACCCAGTTCCCCCCCGGCGAGCAGATGGCGGCGCACTGGTACGGGGCGAGGATCGTGAACTTTATGCCCTCCGCCGCCAGTGCCTCCAAAGAAGCGGTGTCCACGGCAGTCTCAGGCAGCCACATGCCAGCCGGTTTCCTCCCGAAACGGTGCTCGAAGTCCTTCACGCCCCATCTGACCTGCGTCTTGACGTCCCTGTCGCACGCAAGCGGCATGATCATATGGTTGTACGCCTGGGCGATGGCGCCGCCCTCCCCCAAAGACTCGCGGGCCGATATGTCGGCCTTGAGTATCCCAGCAGAGAGCTGGGGGTCGCGCCTTTCTATCCACCGATGGAGCGTCGGGCCGACGTTGAAGCTCATATGTCGGTAGTTGTTGCTCATGTGGACTATGCGCCCGTTCGCATCCAGAAGGCGGGCGGCCATGTTCGGCCTGTAGCACTGTTCGTACACGCACTCGTTCCAATCGTGATACGGAGACGCCGTCGGGTCCCTCAAAACCGAGTCTAGCCACGGATCTTCCCTCGGCGGCTGGTAAAAATGGGAATGTATGCAGACACCGTGCAGCGTATTCACTCTTTCCCCACCTCCAACAAACGGATATGATTATACCCCACTATGCGCGGCGGCGAAACATCAACCT
>JAISQC010000157.1 GCA_031274465.1 Synergistaceae bacterium
GATTTCATGGACCGCCTCGACGCCTTGGTCGCGGCCGGCGTTGACGCGATAGTGATAGACACGGCGCACGGGCATTCGAAATCCGTCTTGAACGCGGTAAGGGTCGTCCGCAAAAAGTATCCGGACCTCCAGCTCGTAGGGGGCAATATTGCCACCAGAGAGGCCGCCACGGCGCTCATCGAAGCCGGAGTGAACGCCGTCAAGGTCGGAATAGGCCCGGGCTCCATCTGCACGACCCGCATCATAGCTGGCATCGGAGTGCCCCAATTCGCCGCCATCATGAACGTGGCGCCGGTGGTTCACGGCTTGGGCTGCAAGCTCGTCGCGGACGGCGGCATAAGATATTCCGGAGATATAGTCAAAGCCCTTGCCGCTGGCGCAGACAGCGTGATGATCGGCTCTCTTTTCGCCGGAACGGAGGAGAGCCCGGGAGAGGCCGTCATATACCACGGGAGATCGTTCAAGAGCTATAGGGGAATGGGGTCGCTCGGGGCCATGAGGGGAGGCAACAAGGACAGATATTTTCAGGAGGGCGCCTCGGAGGACAAGCTGGTCCCGGAGGGGATCGAGGGGCTGGTCCCCCACAAGGGGACGCTGTCAGCCATAGTGTTTCAGATGATCGGCGGCATCAGGTCCGGGATGGGGTACGTCGGGGCGCCCGACATACCGTCCCTGCACGAGAACGCGCGCTTCATAGAGGTGACTGCCGCCGCCATGAAAGAGAGCCATCCGCACGACGTCGTGGTGACGAAAGAGGCGCCAAATTACGCGGTGGAATAAATCCGCCTTTTGTATTATAATAGACGCCAGCATTTTTAGCGGAAGATGGTGGAAGCTCATGGCAGTGCTTGGATTGTCGGAACGCGAACGCATGCTCGAATACGCTTGCATAGAGCTTCTGCCCGACCTCGAAGAGGACGTTATCTGCACGGAAGTGACGATACCAAGCATAGAGGAAGCTTTTTCGTCGGGGATGGAAGATTGGTGGGCGAATTTCGTAGCTGACATGTGCCTTTAATTTTTCCGAGGGCGATTGTTTTTTTTAAGCTAGATGATATAATCAGTGTAATCTGCACGGAACATCTGTGAAGAGTGGGTTTCCCCACTCTTCGTTTTTTAGCGAGGGCGGCGGTTTGCCATGACATCAAGAAGCTCGGGCGCCGAGTTAAAAAAGATAATTGCCGATATGGTCCGCGCGCTGGGATACGAGTGCGTCGGCACGGAGATCGGCAGCGCGCGCGGGGCGCCTCTCATCAGGGTTTACATAGATTCCCCCGGGGGCGTGCGGCACGCCGACTGCGAACTGGTTTCCCGCTCCGTCTCGGAACGCATCGACGGCGCCGAAGGGGAAGGGGTCCGGTTTTTCCAAGGGAAGTATTTCATCGAGGTCAGCTCTCCCGGAATCGAGCGCCCCCTTTTTACCGAGGAGCACTACGAGAGGTTTGCCGGACGCGACGCCGCAGTTGTCGCCAAAAACAGCGGGAAGGTCGCCGGGCAGATCGTTTCGTGCGCGAATGGGGCATTGACGATGAAAACCCGCGACGGGGCGGTTGCCTCGATTCCTTTCGGCGAAATAAAAAGGGGCAACCTGGTTTACGCAGAAGACGCATGCGCCAAGAAAAACGCCAGGCAGTGATTTTTTTCTTCCAACATGACGGGGAGGGAGCTTTATGCAGCTCGGGAAAGATTTTATCAAGGCTTTTAAGCAGATAGAGGCCGAAAAAGGCCTTCCGATAGAGATCATAGCGTCTACTTTGGAGGCCGCCATGGCTTCGGCGTATAAAAAATACAAGAACGGCAACCAAGTGGTGGAGGTCCATCTCAACCTCGCCAACGGCGAGATTTCCCTCGCCGAGAAGTATCAGATCGTCGAAGAGGCGGCAAACCCGGACGCCGAATGGACGCCCGAGCAGGCGCGCGCTAACGGGCACGGCGATCTCGAGGTCGGCGACAGCGCCTATGTGGAGGTCAATCCGGAAAATTTCGGGAGGATCGCCGCCCAGACCGCGCGCCAGGTGATAATACAGCGCCTCAAGGACGCCGAGCGCCAGATCATATTCAACGAATTCGCGGACCATATCGGCGATATGGTGCTGGGTTCCATTTTCAAGGCGGAGGGCGACCAGATTCTGGTCAGGGTGAACGATCGGACCGACGCCCTACTTCCCAAGGAGGAGCGCATATCCGACGAACCGTACCCGCCTGGCGACCGCAAAAAATTTCTGCTGCTCGACGTGAGGAAGACGACGCGTGGGCCCCGCATAATCGTGTCGAGGACCCACCCGGGCCTGCTGAAGCGCCTTATGGAACTGGAAGTGCCGGAGATAGCCGAGGGCACGGTCGAAATAAAATCCATAGTGAGGGAGGCCGGCGCCAGGGCAAAAGTGGCGGTGAGATCGCTCGACCTCAACGTGGATCCGGTTGGCGCCTGCGTCGGAAACGGCGGGGCGAGGATAAAATCCATCAGCGATGAATTGGGCGGGGAGCGGATCGACGTCATAATATGGAACGATGACCCTATGCAGTTCGTGCGCAACGCTCTTTCCCCGGCAAAAGTGGCCAAGATAGAGCCCGTCCTGGAGCAGGAACACTCGCTCAGGGTCTATGTCAGGCAGGACCAATTGTCGCTCGCGATAGGCAAGGCCGGCCAAAACGTCCGCCTGGCTGCCCGGCTGACAGGGTGGAAGATAGACATCAAGGTGATCGAGCCGGAAAGGCTGCCCACTTTGCACGACCTGTTCGACGACATAATAAAAAGTTCGGGGGAATCGCTGTGGGAGGATCTTCCAAAAGATTGACCGCCGCGCCCCCAAGGCTCAGAAAGTGCGTCGGGTGCGGAGAAGAGCGGCCCAAGGCCGAACTGCTGCGCGTGGTGCGGGCCTCGGACGGGGCGGTGTCGATAGATGCCTCCGGCAAAGCGCAGGGGCGCGGAGCGTACGTGTGCGCCGATTTTGAATGCGTGCGGCGCGCGATGAAGAAAAACGCCTTCGCGAGGGCGCTGAGGCATCCGATCGGAGGCGAAATATACGCCCGGATAGAGGAGTTGTGTGCAGATCGTGTCAGCAAATGAACTGAGCGGAGAAATTCGAAGCGCGTTGGCGCTGTTGGGCCTGGCGCGCCGCGCGGGGGCGCTCGTCGTCGGGCAGGATCAGGTGTTCCGAGCCTTGAAGTCCGGGGGCGGCCTTTTTATCGTGGCGTCGGAAGACTGCGCGCATAACGTCATCCGCAAAACGGAAAATCCTAAGTGCGAGCTGCGCCTGGTCGGAGGCTTGTCCCGGACCGACCTCGGGGGCGCGATAGGGGTGGGCAGCGCTCAAATAGCGGCCCTTCCGCTCGGAAGCGGCTTCGCCAAAAAATTGAAAGAACTGTTGAAAATATCGGGGGGGGCGATAAACGAATGAATAAGATCAGAGTTTACGAGCTTGCAAAACTCTTGGGGCGCACTAACCCTGAATTGCTCGACATACTGAAGGAACTTGAAATCGAAGTCAAATCGCACATGAGCTCTATAGACATGGAATGCGCGCAGCGGGTGGAGGAGCACATCGCCGGGAAAACGGCCAGCCCCAACCCCTCCCCGGATGCCGCAGTTCCTGCGAAGAAAGAGGAACCCGCGCC
>JAISQC010000169.1 GCA_031274465.1 Synergistaceae bacterium
AATGAGGGCCGTAGAGCGCAGTTACGTCCCCGATGAAAAAAACTCCCTGCTATACAAAAAAACCTTGAAGGTCTTTCGCCGCACTGCGGCAGTGATAGCGGAACTAGGCGACTATATGCATACCGAACTGGAAGAAGCCGGAAGAGAAGAAGAATAATAGACTTCGAAAAAAAACGAAAGCTTGTGAAATTTTTTTCAATACTTTATTGAATTTCCGGCAAGGATACTATAGAATATTCATACGCCAAATTTGTATTTATATCGGGGTTCGTTTTATCTTTCGTATTCTTTTGTTTCTCGGCATATTCCGACTGCCGTTGACGTTCGAATGATTTCTGTCGGTCGACAGTTGCGCACTCAAGGCCGGCTGTATTTCAGGATAAAAATATTCCAGTGAGGGAGAGTGATGTTTATGAAAAAGATGTCAGCGTTGTTTTTGTCCGTGGCTCTCGTTTTGGCGCTTGCGGCGACCTGTTCGTTCGGGGCGGATTTGCCGAAGGTGAGAATCGGGTGGGCGCCCCCGAACATAACCGGGGTTTTCAAAACTGCGACGGACTTCATGGAGAAAGCCGCCGCTGACGCCAAGGCGAACGGCATCGACGTCGAGGTAATAACAAGGGCGGAACCGGACGAGACTCAGGTTCAGAATCAGGTGAACGCGCTGGAAAACCTCGTTCAGTTGAAGGTAGACTGCATCATCTGCTCGCCAGGCGACGCGGAGGCGATCAAACCCGCCCTCCAGACTGCGACCGACGCCGGAATACCGATCATTCTCGTCAACATGCTCGAACCGCAGGAGGGAATCACCGCAGCGTCATACATCGGCTTCGACAACCAAATGGCCGGCTCGGTCTCCGCTTACGCACTGCTCGACGCGTTGGGCGGCCCCGGGGTGTTGGGTGATGGCGAGAAGGTCGACGTGCCGGTGGACGCGTATCTCGACCTCGCGAAATGGGAGGAAATCTACGCCAATTTCGATTACTCCTCCATAAAGGACAAAAAAGTGGCGATAGTTGAGGGAATCGCGGGCAACTTCTACTCCAACGCGAGGCTCAAGGGTTTCCACGAGGTAATCGACAAAGCCGCCGGCATCAAAATAACCGCGACGCTGCCGGCCGACTGGGACAGGCAGAAGGGCATCGCGGCGACAGAAAATATCCTTCAGTCCAACGCCGAACTCGACGCAATATGGTCGGCCTCGAACGAAATGGGCATCGGGTCGAGCATAGCTTGCGAAAACCTCGGCAGAACTGGCATCATCCTGACGACGAACGACGGAACGCCGGAAAGCATCGACTTGATCCGCGAGGGCAAGCTCATGGCCGAGACATGGCACGGTTTCCCCGAATGGGGCTGGTATGGCACCTATTTCGCGGTTCAGTTGGCCTACGGGCAGGGAGCGGATGTCCCGCCGACCTTCGACGTGCGCCCGCGAACAGCTTACAAGGCGAACGCCGACAATTTCTACCCCAACACGAAGCTGGAGAAGCTCGATTGGGATTCCATCAAGGCCAAATACAAGAAGTAACTCCGCCCCAAGGCTCTTGCCACATTACAAAGGAGGGCCGGCCGCGAATCGCGGCCGCCCTCCGCATCAGCGCATAGGAGGAAGTAACTCATGGGCGAACCATTGCTCGAAATGAGGGACATAGACAAACGTTTCGGCGCGACCCACGCGCTTGACAAGGTGAACCTCGACGTAGCGCCAGGAGAGGTGCATATGCTGCTCGGCGAAAACGGGGCGGGGAAATCGACGCTGATGAAAATTCTGGCGGGTTCCCTTCAGGCGGACAGCGGCAAAATATACTGGCAAGGCGAAGAAGTTCGTTTCAAAAAACCGCAGGACGCCTTCGACATCGGCATCGGCATGGTCTATCAGGAACTTGCCCTCATAGACGAGATGAGCGTAATGGAGAACGTGTTGCTCGGAAACCTGCCCAGATACGGCAGGTCGGCCTTCGTCGACTGGAAGCGCGCGGAAGAAAAAACCCGCTCCGCCCTGCGCGAGGTTGGCCTTGAGAACATCGACCCAAGGAGAAAGCTCGGCGTTTTCAACCTGGGAATAAGACAGTTGATCGAAATAGCGAAAACGCTGTCGCGAAACGCGAAGCTGCTGATCCTGGACGAGCCGACCTCGGCGCTCACCGAATCAGAGACGGAAACGCTTTTCGGAATAATAAAAGGGCTCAAGGCAAAGGGAGTATCATTCATATTTATAACGCACAAACTCGACGAGGCGTTCTCGATGGGCGACCGGGCCACTGTCTTCCGTGACGGCAAAAAGATCGGCGACACGCTGAAAATGTCGGAGACCAAAGAGGGAGAGCTCATCAACAAAATGGTGGGCAGATCGATCACCGAATTTTATCCAAAGGAGCGCAACGCCTCTTGCGACGAGACGATACTCACTGTCGAGAACTTCGGGGACGGCAAATATTTTCACGACGTCAGTTTCGACCTTCGCGCGGGGGAAGTGCTGGGAATAGCCGGGCTGGTCGGCTCCGGCACTACGGAAATAGCGGAAGCCCTCTATGGCCTGTACAGGCACACGAGCGGGAAAATAACCTACCTTGGGGAGAGCTTCGTGCCATCCAAACCGTCGGAGTCGCTGCAAAAAGGCATCGGCCTGCTCACGAAAAACCGCAAAAGCGGCCTTCTGCTTCATCTGCCCATCTATAGCAACATAACGCTTTCAAACACCAGGGACTTCGTCAAATGGAAGATATTCCGCAAAAAAAAGGACGAGATGGCCAAAGCGAAATACTACGGCGACCAGCTCAGGATAGCTACGCCGAGCTACAGCCTGAAATCCGGCGTTCTGTCGGGAGGCAACCAACAGAAGGTCATCATATCGAAACTGCTGTGCGCGGCGTGCAAACTCTTCATAATGGACGACCCTACGAGGGGCATCGACATCGGCGCGAAAGTGGAGGTATACAAGCTCATAAACGAACTGACCAGGGCGAAGTGCGGCGTGATCCTCATTTCGTCCGAGATGCCCGAACTGATAGGGATGTCTGACAGGATCATAGTGGCGCGCGACGGAACCATAGTCGCGAACCTGGATATAAAAGACTGCACGCAGGAAATAATCATGGAAAAGATAGCCGGAGGGAGCAAGAAATGAGCGCGTATTCAGAAGAACCCAAAACGAGGGCGTTTGCGGCCGTCTTGAGGCAAAGCAGCCCGGTGTTCATATTCGCTGGCATATTCACATTGATGTCGTTAGCGAGCCCGTATTTCTTCGCCTGGAACAATTTCATGAACGTGCTCCGGCAGTCCGCGGTCATCGGGATACTCGCAATGGGGCAGGCCCTCGTGATAATGACAGCCGGGATAGACCTGTCGGTCGGCTCCATGATGACGCTGAGCGGATGCCTCATAGCCACCTCGTCCACCTACTGGGGGATTCACCCTCTTGGGGCAGTCCTCATAGGCGTCGCCGCCGCCACTTTGGTCGGGGTCGTCAATGGGTTTCTGGTCACCAAGGTCAGGCTTTACGACTTCATAGCGACGCTCGGCACCAAAACGGCGATCGACGGGATATCCCTTTTGATAACGGACGGCCTTCCCGTTTCCAAAATCCCCCCAGTCATCACTTACATAGGGGGCAAGACGGTGGGGCCGGGCGTCCCGATAGCCGCTACGGTATTTATCGCGATCGCGATAGTGGCGATCATAATCCTCGGCCACACGACATTCGGGAGAAACGTGCTGGCCATCGGGGGCAACTCAGAAGCGGCACGGGTGTCCGGGGTCAACATAACGAAGACGAAAATCATGGCTATGGCTTTCTGCGGGCTTTGCAGCGGCATCGGAGGCATAGTGATCGTCGGGCGCCTCAACTCGGCCAACGCTTTGATGGGAACGAACATGGAGCTAAACTCCATCGCGGCGGTCGTAATCGGCGGCACCAGCATCAATGGCGGGCAGGGCACGATGTTCGGAACGATAATAGGGGTTCTGACAATGGGCGTGCTGCAAAACGGCCTCGAGCTCCTCAATATTTCGTCGTTCTGGCAGAAGTTCATTCTCGGGCTCGTAATAATAGCGGTGGTCACGCTCGACACGTACAGACGCAAAAGGATGGAATCGGACAGGCGATAAAAATCATGGAGGGATGAGAGATGAAATTCGGCACATATTTCGCTTATTGGGAACAGGAATGGAATGCGGACTATAAATTTTACATCGACAAGGTCGCGCGCCTGGGCTTCGACATTTTGGAACTGGGCGCAGGGGCGCTCGTCGGCATGGACGACGCCGAGCTGTCCGCGATAAAGCATAAATCCCGCGACGCCGGCATTTCGCTTACCGGCTGCATAGGGCTCCCGGCAAATTACGACGTCTCTTCGGCGGACGAGGGCGTGAGGCGGGGCGGCGTGGAATATCTCAAAAAAATCCTCGCCGCGCTCGAAAAAGTCGAGGCAAGCGTGTTGGGAGGCATAATATACGCTTACTGGCCCTGCGACTACAGCAAACCGGTGGACAAGGCGGGGGTTCGGGCGCGCAGCATCGGCAGCCTGCTCGAGATAGCGGACTTCGCGGCGGATCGTGGAGTCCTGCTCGTGCTGGAGACGGTGAACCGCTTCGAGCACTTCCTGATCAACACGAGCGAAGAGGCGGTGCAACTGGCGCATGACGTCGGCCACCCAAACGTCAAGGTAATGCTCGACTGTTTCCACATGAACATAGAAGAGGACTTCCTCGGGGACGCGATACGGACGGCCGGCAAGTGGCTGGGGCACTTCCACATAGGCGAATGCAACAGAAAGGTGCCGGGCAGAGGGCACATGCCATGGGATGAAATGGGCAAAGCGCTGCGCGACATCGGATACGACGGAGCTGTCGTCATGGAGCCTTTCGTTCGCATGGGCGGGACAGTCGGAAGCGACATCAAGGTGTGGCGCGACCTGTCCGGGAACGCGGACGACAAAAAATTGGACGAGGACATCGCCGAAGCTCTGAAGTTCGTCCGCGAAAAATTCGCATGAAACACGCGCCAAAACACGGCAGGCTCGAAGGGCGGGTGGCGGCGATTACCGGCGCGTCCTCCGGCATAGGCAGAAAAACGGCCGAAGTTTTCGCGGAACAGGGCGCTAGCGTCGCGGCGATAGACCTCGACGAAAGCGGAGCGAAGGCGCTTATGGCGGGGGGCGGCAACGTCCGCTTCTTTATGGCCGACATAACTTCAGAAGAAGACGTCAAAAAAGCCATGAAGTCGGCAATCAGCTCGTTCGGCGCTCTCGACATTCTCGTGAACTGCGCCGGGGTATTCGCGGAGGGCGACGTGGCCGGCACCGATCTCGTTTCGTGGCGCAAGGTGATGGACGTGAACCTGACCGGGACGTTTTTATGCATGAAGTACGCCATAGCTGAAATGCTGCCATTCAAAAGCGGAAGCATCATAAACATCGCGTCTGAGGCAGGGATAAGGGCCATACCGGGACAGGCGGCCTACAACGTTTCCAAGGCAGCCGTCATCATGCTGACGAAAAGCGCGGCGCGCGACTACGCGGCATCGGGCATAAGGGTAAATTGCGTCTGCCCGGGAAGAGTGATGACCCCGCTCGTCCAGAGGATAGTCGACGAATCGGATGACCCGCTCTCGACGCTCGAAAAGCTGTCGTCGGACAGGCCGGTTATGAGGATGGGCACGACGCTCGACATAGCCAACGCATGCCTGGCGTTCGCCACGGACGAGATGGTGTACGCGACCGGAAGCGCGCTGTCGGTCGACGGAGGCTTCACGCTTTGAGCGGCTCTCCAAAACCAGAGGGTTTCATCCTGAAGATGTCCGGGATCAAAAAAACGTACGCCCAGGTGGAGGTTCTGCACGGGGTCGATTTTTCCTTGAAGTACGGGGAAATACACGCGCTCGTCGGCGAAAACGGCGCGGGAAAGTCGACGCTCATGAAATG
>JAISQC010000059.1 GCA_031274465.1 Synergistaceae bacterium
GCGCGCTCGTAGCCGAGGCCGTTTTCGCTGCACGATATCAGGTTCACGAAGGAATGAAGGCCGTACAGCAGGCGCACGAGAGCGCGCGCGTGCCCCAGAGAGTCGTTGCGGCCCTTGAACAGTGCATACTCTATCGTCACCCTGTCCCCGGTGATTCGCTGGTAATCGCGAAGGGCGGGGATGAGCTCGCTCAGCGGGTAGCTAGAGTTGCAGGGCACCAGCTCGTCGCGCTGGTCCTCGTATGCCGTATGGAGCGACACCGCGAGCCGGACGCCAAGCCCGCTTTGCGCGAGTTCGGCAATGCCCGGTATTATACCGGCCGTTGAAATCGTCATGTGCCTTATCCCGAGCCCGCGCATTTTCGGGGAGTTAAGCCGGCGAACCGCTTCGAGGACGTGCCCCGTGTTGAGAAAGGGCTCGCCCATCCCCATGAAAACCAAGCTGTTTATCTCACGCCCGGCGAGGCGCTCCATCGCGATGAATTGCCCGGCTATCTCGCCCGCCGTGAGGTTGCGCTCGAAACCTCCCGCGCCGGTGGCGCAGAAGGGGCAGACGACGGGGCAGCCGACTTGGGTGGACACGCACGCCGTAAGCCTGGGGCCGTGTTTCAGCAGGGCGGTCTCGACCGACGCCCCGTCGGCCATCTTCACCGAAAACTTTTTCGACCCGTCGTTTTCCGAATGCGACGCGTCCGATATGACGGGGTGCGAGAAATCCAGCGTTTCGGACATCCGCTCCCGAAGCTCTTTGCTGAAGTCCGTCATCTGCGCAACGTCGAAAACGGCGCGCTTCCACAGCCACGCGCACATCTGCGCGGCGCGGTACTTCGGCGCGCCCATCGACTCGAAGTAAGCAACCCAGTTGTCGTAGTTTTTCTCAAGCGACGGTTCTCTTGCAACAAATCCGCCGCTCACCTGGCGCGCGCTCCCCTCATGCCCCGATAGAGTGGGTATGAGGCGCTCATCTCCGCCATCCTGGAACGGACCCGGTTCGTTGCCTCAACGTCGCCCGATGCGGATATGACCTCGTCTATGGCGCGGGCTATCTCGCGCATCTCGCCCTCCTTCATGCCCCGCGACGTCACGGCGGCGGCGCCCAGACGGAGCCCGCTCGTGACGGTAGGCTTTTCCGGGTCGAACGGGATGGAGTTCTTGTTGGCGGTGATCCCGGCTTCTTCGAGGATGCGCTCCGCGTCCTTGCCGGTTACCTTCTTGGACCTCAGGTCGATCAGCATCATGTGGTTGTCGGTGCCGCCGGACACGAGCCGGTACCCCAGCTCTTGGAGCTCTTTCGCGAGGGCGCTTGCGTTTTTCACCACCTGATTCGCGTAGTCCCTGAACGCCGGCGCCGACGCGATCTTGAAGCACGCGGCCTTGGCGGCTATGGCTTGCATGATGGGGCCGCCCTGCACCCCGGGGAATACCGTCCTGTCCAGGTCGGAAGCGTATTTCCCCCTGCACAGCACAAAAGCGCCCCTCGGCCCCCGAAGCGTCTTCTGCGTGGTGGACGTCACGAAATCAGAATGCGGGGTCGGGTTTTCATGGGCGCCCCCAGCCACGAGCCCGGCTATATGGGCCATGTCGGTGATCAGTACCGCCCCGGCCTCGTCCGCTATCTGCCGGAAGCGGGCGAAATCTATTTTTCTGGGATAAGCGCTCGCCCCGGCCACTATGACCTTCGGCGCGCATTCGCGGGCGAGGCGGGCGATTTCGTCGTAGTCGATCATCTCCGTGTCGCGGTTCACCCCATAGGAGGCTATCTTGTATATCATGCCGGTGAAATTGAGCGGATGGCCGTGAGAGAGATGCCCGCCCTGGTCGAGCTTCATGGCGAGCATGGTGTCTCCGGGCTTCATCACTGTGAAGTAAGCTGCCTGGTTGGCAGTGGTCCCGGCATGGGGCTGCACGTTCGCGTGATCCGAGCCGAAAAGCTTTTTGGCGCGCTCTATGGCTATTTCCTCTATCCTCTCGACATATTTGCAGCCGCCGTAGTATTTCTTGCGCGGATACCCTTCCGCGTACTTGTTGGTGAGTATGGACCCCTGCGCTTCCATGATCGCGCGCGGCACGAAATTCTCCGACGCGATGAGTTCTATGTGGACCCTCTGCCGCTCCAATTCCTCTGCCACTAGGCCGGAAATTTCAGGGTCTACCTCGTCCAGCGCGGCTTCCATCAGATCTTCGAAAAACTCCATCTTAAAGCATTGCCTCCCGCATGTATATTTTCAGAACATCTTTTTTTTCCAGAACACCACCGTCACGGATATCGTGAGGAGCAGCGCCACCAGCATCGCGTAAGCGAAGCCGACGTGATTTCCCTGCCACGGGACTGGGACGTTCATGCCGAAGAAGCTCGCCGTCATCGTCGGTATTGCCATCACGATCGTGACCGAGGTGAGGAATTTCATCACTATGTTGAGATTGTTCGAGATGACGGACGCGAAAGCGTCCATCATGCTCGCCAGGACCTCGCCGTGCATCTGGACCATTTCGATAGCCTGGTCGAACTCGATGCGCACGTCCTCCAGCAGTTCCTCGTCGTCCTCGCGGAGCTTCACTATGCCGTGAATCGACGGGTTCGAAAAAAACCTCATCAGGCGCTCCACCACGTTCCTGTTCGAGCGCAGGGCTACGGTGAAGTAGGTCAGGGTCTTCTGGAGGTCGAGCAGAAGGAACAGCTCCTTGTTCTTCATAGACTTGCGCAGGTCTCGCTCGATTTCGTCCGTGCGCCTGTTCATGATGCGCAGGTATTTCAGGAAGAGGACGGCGCACCTGTACAATATCTGCAACAGAAACCTCGTCCTCTTGCGCGTGTCGAAAAACAGATGATGAAGCGCGTCGAAATCGACCAAAACCTCGTTTTCCTCAAGGCAGACGGTGGTTACGCAGTCGGTCGAGACGATTATGCCAAGCGGTATGGTATCGTACCCGAACGTGGCGGCGTCGTCGAGCTTCGGCACGTTCGTTATGATGAGGATGTGGTCATCCTCCACCTCTATGCGCGACGGCTCCTCCATGTCGAGGGCTGCCTGCAGGAAGTCGAGCGGGGCCCCCGTCGCCTCCGACACGTCGCGCAGCTCAGCCGCCGAGGGTTTCGTGAGTTTCAGCCACGCCCCCGGCTGGACCCTCTCCCCTTCGCGCAGTTCGATTTCGTTCAGGCCATCAGAGCCCGTCGAGACAATTTCGATCAAACGACCACGCCCTTTCGCGCAAACCGCGCCGCTGGCACTGCCTATTTCACGGATTGGCCCGCGCCCATGTCGAACGCCTTCGAGTTTAGGGCGCGCAGTTTGGGCGGGATGACGTCCCTCAAGACGGCGTGCCAATCGATGCCGTCGAGCTTCATGCACTTTACGAGAGCCCCAAGGAGCACGATGTTCTGCGCCTTCGCGTTGCCGAGGCCGAGCGCTATCCCGCACGCGTCGATGGCGAGCGTGTTTCGCACCGCAGACGAGAGCTTGCCCATCACGTCGCCCGGATATTCCGCAGCTCCGGTGAGCACCGACAGGGGGCGTATCTCGTAGTCGTTTACGATCAGGGTCCCGCCCGGCTTGAGGTAGCTCAGCCAGCGGACCGCCTCGACCTTTTCGAAAGACGCCAGAATGTCGGCCTCGCCCTGGCTGATTATGGGGGAATAGACCCGGTCCCCGTACTTGACGTGCGTGGTGACGCTGCCCCCGCGCTGCGACATTCCGTGAATCTCCGACATTTTAACGTCATACCCGGCCCGCATCAACCCCTCCGACAGCACCTTCGAGGCGAGTATCGTCCCCTGGCCCCCAACCCCCACCAGCAAAATGCCTTTAGTCATTGAACTCACCCGCCTGTGATATAGCGTGTTTCGGGCACACCTGGGCGCATATCGCGCAGCCGTTGCACATGGAGCGCTCGATCTCAGCCCCGTCTCCGCCGAACGACAGCGCGGGGAACCCGACCTTCATGCAGGCCCTGCATTTCACGCACAAATCGCGGTCCACCGCGCAGTGCACACCGGCCCGCCTGCGCTGGACGTCCTTTATGAGTGCGCACGGCTGGGTCGTGATTATGACGAAAATCTCCTCGCTGTCGTAAGCCTCCCTGACGGCCTGTTCGGTCTCCTTCAGGTCATACGGATCGACCTTCCGGACGTTCCCCGGCTTCACGCCGCACGCGACGCAGAGCGACGCGAGGTCTATCTGGCTCGTCGGCTCGCCCTTTATGGTCCTCCCAGTGCCGGGGTTTTCCTGATGCCCGGTCATGGCCGTTATCCTGTTGTCGACTATGCAGAGGGCGATCGGGCTTTTGTTCACCACGGCGTCGATCAGGCCCGTTATGCCGGAGTGGAAAAACGTCGAGTCTCCGATCATGCCGAAGACTTTGTTGATCTTTTTCCCTGACGGCGGAGTGGCGCCGCGCGAGAAGGCCTTGCCGAAGCCGATGCCTGCCGACACCCCCGCCCCCATGCAGATGACCGAATCGATGACCCCGAGCGGAGGCATGACGCCAAGCGTGTAGCACCCTATATCGCCGCTCACGGCGATGTCCTTGTACTTCGACAGCACGAAGCATATCCCCCTGTGAGAACAGCCCGGGCAGAGGACCGGCGGTCGCGGGGGCGGGGTCGCGTCGACGGAATGCCCCTGCGCAGGCTCGTTCCCGCGAAGGGATTTCCTGACGATCCCGGCATCCAGCTCGCCCACTGCTGGAAGAAGCTCGCGTCCCTTGCATTTTATTCCCAATTGCTTTACAAAATTTTCGATATACGGCTCATTCTCTTCCACTACGTAAATAGCCTCAATTTCGGAAGCAAATCTTTTTATCAGCTCGTCCGGCAGAGGGTACGTGAAGCCCAGCTTCAGGAACGAGACCTCGCCGCCTATGTCCTCGAAGGCCTCCCGCGCGTGCTGGTAGGACACGCCGCTCGCGATTATCCCGATGCCGCGCCCGCTGCCCCATTCGACGCGGTTGTATTTGCAGTCGTTAGAAAACCCGCGCAGCGCCTTCTCGCGGTCCTCCATCAGATATCGCCTGAGTTTGGCGGCCGACGGCTGCATGACGCACTTCTGGGGGTCGCGCTGGTATGGCTTTATCGGCGCTTCGGCGCGGGTTCCCGTCTCCACGACCGTCTTGCTGTGGCATATCCTGGTCGTTACGCGGAAGAGGAAGGGGACGTCGAAACGCTCCGACAGCTCGAACGCGTCTTTTATGAAATCGAGGCACTCCTGGCTGTCCGACGGCTCGAGCATGGGGAGCTTCGCGTGGGGGGCGTACCAGCGGTTGTCCTGTTCGTTCTGCGAGCTGAAAAACCCCGGGTCGTCGGCGGTTATGACGACGAATCCGCCGTTCACGCCTATGTAAGACATGGTGAATATCGGATCGGCCGCCACGTTCAGGCCCACGTGCTTCATCGCGGACAGGGCGCGCGCCCCCCCGAGCGAGGCGCCGCCAGCCACTTCCACGGCCACCTTCTCGTTGGTGGACCACTCGGAATCTATCTCGTCATACCTGGATATATTCTCGAGAATCTCCGAGGACGGAGTGCCCGGGTAGGCGGAAGCGACGTGGCACCCGCCCTCCCAGGCGCCCCTGGCTATCGCCTCGTTTCCTGTCATGATTTCCTTCATACGGATTCCCCCTGTGCTTGCGTTGTTTACGGAATTGCCCGCATTATATATCATGTCAGGGAAAAATATTCAACACCGGAGGAGGC
>JAISQC010000061.1 GCA_031274465.1 Synergistaceae bacterium
GGCAAAGAGCCAATCAGCGCGTCTCGGGTGCGCGCGTTGCTCGAGAAGAAGGATTTCGACGCAATAAGGCCCCTCGTGCCGGACGCTACTTATAACTATCTTCTTGAAAATTTTTAAAGGCATTTTGCAAAGACGAACGCTTGATGCCGTTGAATCGATTGGAACGGCGTAAAAATAGCCGCCGGGCGCGTCAATATTTCATAGTTGTAGTAGAATAATCGCAATCTGCTGCGAGGAGTGATGCGCATGAAAGCGGTTATCCTTGCCGGAGGGTTGGGGACCAGGAGATCCGAGGAGACGCACCTTCGGCCGAAGCCGATGATCGAGATCGGCGGGCGTCCCATATTGTGGCATGTCATGAAGATTTATTCCCACTATGGGGTGAACGACTTCATCATCTGCGTCGGCTACAAGGGCTACATGATAAAGGAGTACTTCGCCAACTACTACATGCACATGTCGGACGTGACGTTCGACATGCGCCACGGGCAGCGCACGATACACAGCAACGCGGCAGAGCCTTGGAGAGTCACTGTGGTGGATACTGGGGAGTCTACGATGACGGGCGGGCGCGTCAAACGCGTCAAAAAATACATAGGCGACGAGGCCTTTTGCCTCACTTACGGAGACGGGCTGTCGAACATCCAGATAGACAGGCTCGTCGAGTTCCACAAATCCCACGGCAGGCTCGCGACGGTTACGGCAGTCCAGCCGCCAGGCCGCTACGGGCGTTTGGGCCTGGACGGAGACTCGGTCGTCGATTTCTTCGAAAAGCCCTCGGGGGACGGCGACTGGATCAGCGGGGGGTTTTTCGTGCTCGAGCCTGCGGCCGTCGATTACATAGACGGCGACGACACGGTGTGGGAGAGGTCGCCGCTAGAGCGCATATCGGCGGAGGGGAACCTGAAGGCGTACAGGCACAACGATTTCTGGCATGCCATGGATAGCATGAGGGACAAGGCCGTCCTGGAAAATTATTGGGAGAGCGGAAACGCCCCCTGGAAAATATGGTAGATTGGGGCGTGCGCAATTGAAAGTCATCATCACCGGCAACATGGGCTACGTTGGACCGGTCTTGGCGCGGGAGATAAAGCGCGCCGATGCTTCGAACTACGTCGTCGGCTTGGACAGCGCGTATTTCGCCGGATGCCTGCTCGACAAAAAAACGCTTCCGGAGCGGGACATCGACTGCCAGCTCTATAAGGACGCCCGCGATGTAACAATGGACGACTTTCGCGGCGCCGATGCCGTGATCTGCCTTGCCGCCCTATCCAACGATCCGATGGGAGACCGTTACGGGAAGCAGACGGCCGAGATAAACCACGGCGCTGTCCTTAAGGCGGCGCGCCTCGCGCGCGAGGCCGGGGCGAGGCGTTTCGTATTCGCGTCGAGCTGCAGCGTCTACGGTTTTTCCGAGAGCGGGGAGTGCGACGAGTCGTCCCCCGTCAACCCTCTTACCGAATACGCAAGGTCCAAGGTGGCTGCGGAGCGTGGCCTCGAAGAAATTGCGGACGGGTCGTTTTCCGTCACATGCTTCCGTTTTGCCACTGCCTGCGGGGCCAGCCCGAGGCTCAGGCTCGACCTCGTGCTCAACGACTTCGTGGCGAGCGCCGTGACGAGGGGCAAGATCGAGATTTTAAGCGACGGAACCCCATGGCGGCCTCTGATCGACGTGAAAGACATGTCCCGCGCCATGATTTGGGCGATACGCCGCGATGTTTTGCCGCCGTACCTGCTCCTGAACGCCGGAGCCAACGACTGGAATTTCCAGGTCCTGGACCTCGCCGAAAAGGTGCGTTCCGTCATCCCAGGAACGGAAGTTCACATCAGCCCCGACGGGCAGCCCGACAAAAGGTCCTACAGGGTGAAGTTCGACCGATACGCGGCGATGGCCGGACTATGCGCGAAGATGGGCGATATTTGCGACACCATAAGGGATATCAGGGATATCCTGACGGCCGCTTCGTTCGATGACGCGGATTTTCGAAATTCCGAATACATGCGCCTCAACATGCTTAAGTATTGGGAATCGCGAAAGGTTCTGGATTCCGGCCTGCGATGGGCGAGATGAGCGAAAATACCGTCCTCGTCACAGGGGCTGGTGGGTTCATAGGGCGATACCTGACCCGTGAGCTTAAAGAGAAATATTCCTGCTGCGTCCATGAATTTCAGGGAGACTTGTTCGGCACTGATCTAGACTCGTATATGCGGCGCGTATCCCCGACTCATTTGGTGAACTTGGCGTGGGTGACGGGGGATGGGTATCTGGATTCCAGAGAAAACCTGATATTCGCTCAAAAAGGCATAGAGCTGTACGACGCTTTTTACAGATCGGGCGGCAAGCGGGCGGTTTTCATCGGGACCGAGCAGGAATATGAGCGATCCGGCTCGCCCTTAAGCGAGGACTGCGCCCTTAACCCCTCCTCGCTTTACGCCGAATGCAAGGCGGGGCTTGGGCGAATGCTCCTGAAAGACAGCTCTGTAAATGGGCTGGGTTTTGTATGGTGCAGGTTGTTTTTCGTATACGGCTGGGGCGAAAAGCCAAAACGCCTCATGCCGTCGCTGATAAGCGGTTTGTTGTCGGGGGAAGCGGTCAGATGCTCTTATGAAGGGCTGGTCAGGGATTACGTTTACGTAAAAGACGCGTCCGGCGCGATCTGCCATTGCCTTTTCTCCGGCTACAGCGGCGCGGTCAACATATCCGGCGGCAGGGACACGACTATAGGCGAGGTAGCCGATATAATAAAGGGCGAGACGGACCCTTCCGGCATCGTTAGATTTCAGCCAAAGTCCGAATGCAAACAGCCGCTTTACATACGGGGCGACATCGCGCGGTTGGCTTCGCTAGGATGGCGCCACCGATACACGCTGGAATCGGGTCTGCGCGAGGAGATAGAATCGATGAAGGCTGAGATCTTTCGCGATGCGTGATTTTTGGGAAGGCAAACGAGTGCTTGTGACTGGCCACACGGGCTTCAAAGGCTTATGGCTTGCAAAGTGGCTCGACATGGTCGGCGCGTCCGTGGCGGGGTATTCGCTGCCCCCCGATCAGTACAGCCTGTACTGGAAACTCGCCTTCTCGGGCAGATTTCAAAATAATTTCGGCGACGTGCGCGATGCCGACAGCTTGAGAAAAACCGTCTGTTCTTTCAAACCGGAGATAGTCTTCCACCTCGCGGCGCACGCCATCGTGCGGGAAGCGTGGCTTGATCCGGCAGGGGCTTTTTCGTCGAACGTGATGGGGACCGTGAACTTGCTCGAAGTTTTGAGGGGCTTGACGAGTCTGAAAGCCGTGGTTGTCGTCACCAGCGACAAGGTTTATGAAAACGTCGAGACAAATCGCCCTTACACCGAGGCCGACCGGCTGGGCGGAGACGAGCCATACGCGGCGAGCAAGGCGGCGGCCGAGCTTGCGGTGAGCGCGTATAGGAACGCGTATTTCAAATCCGGACCTGGAGTCGCCACCGCCAGGGCGAGCAATGTCTACGGCGGGGGGGACATGCACTTCGACCGTTTGATCCCGCACCTGATTCGCGCCAAGATCTCAGGCGAGCCAGCAGAGCTCCGCAATCCGGATTCAGTGAGGCCGTGGCAGTATATATTGGACCCGCTGAACGGCTATATCTCATTGGCGAGGCATCTTTACGGCAACCCGGTGAAATTTTCTGGCTGCTGGAATTTCGGCCCTCCCGAAGGCGAGCTATGCACGGTCGGGGAGATATTCAGCCTTTTATTGGGCGGAAAATCGACCGCGCGCCGGACCGAGGAAAATTTCTACGAGGCCGGGCTGCTGCTGCTGGACTCGAAAAAGAGCATGTCGGGCCTCGGCTGGAGGCCGGTCGTGAATCTGGAGACGGGCTTGTCGGAGTGCGTGAGTTTTTACAGGGGGCTGTTTGGCGGAGAGGACGCGACAGCTTTGATGGAGTCGGAGATATCGCGATACATGAAAAAACTGGGGGCGTGACGATGCAGATTGGTGAATCGGAGGTTCGCGCGTGCGCCGAGCTGGCTGGCAATATAAGGCGCGACGTCCTTCGCATGACTTATGAAAAAAAAGCGGGGTTCATAGGCACGTCTTTTTCGTGCGCGGAGATACTTGCCGTGCTGTTCCGTTCGTTTCTCGAGCTTGACGCGCGCGACCCGGACAGCGAGAAAAACGACGTTTTCATACTGAGCAAGGGGCATGGCGCAAGCGCTCTGTACGCGGCGCTCGCGAATATCGGCGCGTTCGGCAGGGAAAGGCTGTTTGAAGAGTTCAACGAGGCCGGATACAACATGGGGGTCCACCCCAAACGCGGCGCCCTCCCAGGGGTGCCAGCTTCCACCGGGTCTCTTGGGCAGGGGCTGGGCTTGGCCTGCGGGGTGGCGCTCGCCGACAAAATTGCCAAGCGGGGCAGAAGGGTTTTCGTTCTGCTTGGGGACGGCGAGTGCAACGAGGGTTCGGTATGGGAGAGCTTCATGTTGGCGAACCGCTATGGGCTTGGCAAACTGACTGCCATCATCGATCGCAACAGGCTTCAGTCTTACGGGCACGACTGCGAGGTCCTGGACATGGGCGACATGGGGTCGAAGATAAAGAGCTTCGGGTGGAACGTGATAGCCGTCGACGGACACGATTGCGGGCGACTGATCGACGCATATTCATCGGCCATCGGGCATGGGGGAGGCCCGACCGCCATAGTCGCGAACACGATAAAGGGCAAAGGCGTGTCGGCCTTCGAGGACAAGGTGCTCTGGCACTATAAGTGGCCGGAGGACGAACACATGGCAATCGCCACGAGCGAGCTGGGTTAAGCCATGCGAAACGCTTTTGCGAACACGCTGATCGAAATGGCGGAACGCGACCCCCGAGTCGCCCTGCTGATGGCGGAGGTGGGCTTTTCGGTCGTCGAGCCGTTCGAAAAAAAATTCCCTGACAGGTTTTACAACACCGGCATCGCCGAGCAGAGCCTTATCTTGACCGCAGCGGGAATGGCAATCGCGGGAATGCGCCCGGTTGCCTATTCCATGTCCTGCTTCCTGCCGTCCCGGGCGTTCGAGCAGATCAAGGTGAGCGTGTGCTATCAGGACGCTCCAGTCACGATCGTCGGCATAGGCGCGGGCATGTCTTACGGGGAGATGGGGCCGACCCATCACGCGACCGAGGAGAGCGCGCTGATGCGCGCCCTTCCCAACATGACCGTCATTTTCCCCTCTGATGCCGGAGAGCTTGCCGAAGCGCTGCGATGGGCCATAAATTCGGATCATCCGGCATACGTGAGCTTTAGGAAGGCGCCGTCGCCGAAACTGCCCGAGCACGGTTTCGACGCCATGCGCGCCGTGCCTTACCGGTCCGGGAAAGACGGGGCGATATTGGCGGTAGGCATGTCCGTCGCCGAAGCGCTGGCGGCGGCGGACGCGCTCGCGGCAAAGGGCTTCGGGTTGTCAGTCTGGGGCCTTCACACGGTGAAGCCCCTCGACGAAGAGGCAGTGCTCGCGGCGTGCGAGACCGAGAATATATTCGTCCTCGACGAGCATCAGGGCTGGGCAGGCACCGCCGGCGACATAGCGTCTTTGATACTCGAGTCCGGGAAGAGGGTGAGGCGGTTCCGCGACATTTCGATACGCGGCGGGTTCGCGGGCAAAGTGGCCCGCTACCCCGAACTCATCGAACAGTTCGGGCTCGACGCGACGAGCGTGGCGGAGAACATCGCGTCCGCTTTTGAGGGGAAGTAAGTGCAAAAAAGACTGCTCATCACGGGGGCTGGCGGGGTATTGGGGCGCTCCTTGCTGCCGATGCTTGGGGAGAGGGGCGAATATTCGCTTTTCGTGGCGACTACGGACGTAAAAAAATACGCCGGCGTGGAATACGTTGCGCCTGTATCGGCGAACCTCCTGAGCGCTGTCGAACGAGAGAGCCTGTTCGCTGAAACTCGCCCGGAGATACTCGTCCATTTGGCCTGGGACCAGCGGGACGCTTCGTTTAAAGGCGGGAGCTCCAATTTGGAGTGGCTCGCGGCTGGCCTTGACATATTGCGCCTGTTCGGGGCGAACGGCGGCAGGCGGGCGATTTTCGCCGGTTCCAGTTCGGAGTACGAGGCTTATTCCGGCGGATTCGCGGAGGACGGCGCCAAACGCCCCATGTCGCAGTACGGAGCGTGCAAGCTCGCCCTGACCGACGCGGCCTTGCCTTATGCCGCGAAGTTCGGCATCGGGCTTGCCGTGGCCAGATATTTCACCATATACGGAGAAAACGACTCGCACGAATTTGGGGCTATACCCATGGCGATCCGCTCTTTTTCGGAAGGCGAGCCTGTAAGGTGCAACGCACCTTACGCGATAAGGGACTATGTATACGCGGGCGACGCCGCAGCAGCGACGGTCGCCATACTCGAAAGCGGGTTCTCCGGGATAATAAACGTCGCCTCTGGCCGCCCCCGCACGATGAAAGAGGTTTTCAAGACCATCGCCGAGGAGATGGGCTGCGAGCGGTTATTGAGCTTCAATGAGAATTTGGGGCGGAACGACGTCTTCGTCGCGCAGACGTCGAGGCTGAATGACGAGATAGGCTTTGCGTGCGCCACGGATTTCCGCGACGGCATCCGCAGGTGCGTGGAGCGCCGAAGGCGACCGGCCGAAACGCGGGTTTGAGCTGTCTCCGGTTCGTCTGTCCGTTCGCATGGCCCGCGATATATTTCTCGAAAGGGATATTTGCGTAAGGGCATGGGTGAAAAGTCGGCAGTTTAATTGATTGGAACTACCGATAATTCCAGGTTGGTTCGTCGATACAATATTGCCACAGCCATCGAATACCAACCTGGAGGTGGATCATGTGGATGTAAAAAACCAATTGGATGCCGTCGAGCGCTTGCTCTTTGACGTTTATGAATCGGACGTCAGCTTGGGCGCGATGTTGGAGGGCTATTTGAGCGATGGGCAGTTGAATTCGATAAGCACCGAGCGCGCCGGAGAATTCTTGCGCATGTTCCTCTACGGCGTCCGGTGCCGTTTCGCGTCGACTGCCGGTGGGATGCGGCTTTATTCCGTATTGTCGGGCAATTACGGCATGGAGGCGGTAAGCGTCCAAGCTGACGCGCCTGACATGAATTCCGTTCCCGACGCGTCGGTCGGCGAGGCGATAAAACGCTTGAAGCCGACGGACAGGACCGACGTCTTGAAGCAGATAGCGCGCCTGGCTGCGCGCGAGGTGTGCGGCATCGCGGTTCTGCCCTCCAATCCGAAAAAATGGCGCGGTGGTTCCGCGCCGGAGCGCGCACGATTGCCGGAGATAGACGACGACGCGATAGACCGCTTCGCTATAACCGACGACGCCGCGTCGCTGAAGGAGATGGCTGGGAGGATAAACCAGGCGCTTGGGTCTGAAAGCCCCGAGTCCTCGGGGTACGTTCGACCAGGCATTATAACGGGATGGCTCAGGGAAAAAGGCTTTTTGGCGACCGTCGCCACTTCGGACGGCAAACGCTACAACCAGCCAGCCGCTCCTGCGGCGATAATCGGCATCACAGGCGAGATGAGGCAGGGTAAGTACGGCGAGTACGTCGAGCTCATGTTCGGCAGGCGGGCGCAGGAGTTCCTAAAGGACAATTTGCGCGAGATCGTCTCGTCGCGGACGGGCAGGCAACGAAAGAACGCCGCGCCGAATCGCGGCAAGCCTTGGCTTCCCCCGATGGACGACCAACTGAAAAAACGCTTTTCCGACGGCGCCGCGCTTCACGAGCTGGCGCGCGAATTCGGCCGGACGACGGCAGGCATCCAAGCCAGGCTCAAACTTCACGGGCTTATCGACGACGCCCCGCAACTGTTCATGGAGAAAGCCGCCAACTGACGGCATCTTGCAGCGCCGCGCGCGGGCATGCCACGCGCCGCGCTGCCCGTTCATATCAGCCTCAGCAGGTCGGGTTTGTCGTTGAGGTATTCGTAGACGATGTTCTGGTCGTTCATCCTCTGCAGCAAGGGTGCGAAATCTTCGGGAGACCGCACCTCTATGCCGACTACCGCCGGTCCCTTTTCGCGCGCGTTCTTCTTGGCGTACTGGAAAAGCGTGATGTCGTCGTTCGGGCCCAGCGCGTGTTCCAGAAATTCGCGAAGGGCGCCGGCGCGCTGCGGGAAGCGGACGATGAAATAGTGCTTGATCCCCTCGTACAACATGGAGCGCTCCTTTATCTCCTCCATGCGGGTGATATCGTTGTTGCTGCCCGATACCACGCATACCACCGTTTTTCCCGCCATCTCGCGCGCCACGAGGGACAGCGCGGCTATCGAGGCGGCGCCGGCCGGCTCCACCACTATGGCGCTTTCGTTGTAAAGCTCGAGTATCGTGGTGCATATCTTCCCCTCTGGGACCACCACTATTTGGTCTAACAGCTCGCGGCAGATTCGAAACGTTATCTCGCCCGGCGTGCGTACCGCAATGCCGTCGGCAAACGTGTCTATATCCGCGAGCGTGACGCGGCGCCCCTCCTCGAACGACCGCTTCATGCAAGGCGCCCCTGCCGCTTCGACGCCTATTATCCTAGTATATGGGCTTATCGTCTTGAATACGCTGGAGACTCCCGCAGCAAGCCCTCCGCCTCCAATGGGGAGCAGCAGGCAGTCTATCGGCTGTTTCGCGTCGTTCAGGATGTCGAGCCCAAGGGTGCCCTGGCCCTCGATTATCTGAGGGTCGTCGAACGGATGGATGAAGCACGCGCCCTTCGATTCGCAGTACTCCATTGCGTCTCCGCACGCGTCGTCGTAGGTGTCTCCGGTGAGGACTATCTCGACGAATTCGCCGCCGAACATCCTTACTTGGTTTATCTTCTGCTGGGGCGTTGGCTTCGGCATGAATATCACCGCGTGCGTTTTCAGCCTGTTTGCCGCGAAAGCGACGCCCTGCGCGTGGTTCCCCGCGCTGGCGCAGACGACCCCGCTGTCGAGCTCGCTTTGGTCGAGGCACGCTATCTTGTTGAACGCGCCCCGGATTTTATACGACCTTACATGCTGCATGTCCTCCCGCTTCAGCCAGATATCCGCCCCGTACCGATCTGAGAGAGGAAAGTTTTTGACCAGAGGAGTGGGTACTACCACGTTCCCTATGCGTTGTTTCGCCCTCTGTATGTCGCTGAGCTGGGGCATGTAGAAATCTTTGCCGGGCTTGCCCGAGTCTCCGACCGAATCGCACATTGAAATACGCCTCCAGATGTTTCGATATGTCCCCATTCGCTGCCAAGACAGTATTATGTCAGCATCGGCAGAAAGAATCAAGACCGCGCTAAAGCACAGGCAAGACCTCGTGTGCGCTTCCTATGGGTTATAATTATCCACTGATCGCGAAAAAGCGCGAGAGGTGGGGGATTTGTCGATGAAAGGCGCTCTGATGATCCAAGGGACGGCGTCAGACGCGGGAAAGTCGCTGGTGGTCGCTGGGCTGTGCAGGCTGTTCACGCGCCGGGGGCTTCGCGTGCTTCCTTTCAAACCGCAAAACATGTCGAACAACGCGGCGATAACGGCGGACGGAGGGGAGATAGGAAGAGCGCAGGCCCTGCAAGCACTGGCTTGCAGGGCCGAACCGGTCTCCGACATGAACCCGGTCCTGCTGAAGCCGGAGAGCGAAATGGGAAGCCAGGTGGTGGTGCAGGGGCATGCTCGGGCGACGGTCGGCGCGACTGATTATCTGCGATATCGCAATGAGCTGATGCCTGCGGTGATGGAGAGCTTCGGAAAGCTGAGGTCTCGCGCCGACCTCGTGCTGGTCGAAGGGGCCGGCAGCATATCCGAGGTGAACCTGCGCGACGGGGATATCTCAAACATGGGCTTTGCCGCCCGCGCCGGCGTCCCAGTGGCTTTGGTCGCAGACATCGACCGCGGGGGGGCGCTCGCGTCGATAGTGGGCTCGTGGGTTCTGCTGCCCGAAGGCGAGCGAGCGCTGCTTCGTGGGTATATCGTCAACAAATTCCGAGGGGACCTCGCCATATTCGAGCCGGCAATTGAGATCATAAAGCGCGAGAGCGGCCTTCCGTGCCTTGGCGTTGTCCGATGGTTCGAGGGGGCCTCCAGGTTTCCTGCGGAGGATTCGCTCTCCATCTCGCGCGTTGCTGGCGCCAGCGCCAATTCCGCTGGCGGTGGGCTGCGCATGATAAAAATTTACGTCCTCGAATTGCCGAGGATATCGAATTTCGACGACTTCGACCCTTTGCGGGCCGAAGATGGCGTCGATCTGTCCTACGTGAAGCCAGGAACTGCCATCCCCGGCGACGGAGACCTGGTTATCGTCCCCGGGACGAAATCCACGATAGGCGACTTGGAATTTCTGCGGCGCGAAGGCTGGGACGTGGACATCGCCGCCCACTTGCGCAGGGGCGGGAGAGTGCTCGGGATATGCGGCGGGTATCAGATGCTGGGGCGCGAGGTTTCCGACCCCGACGCCGTCGAAAACCCCTACCCGAAGACTGTGCCCGGGCTGGGGTTGCTCGACGTCGTGACGGTGATGGCGGGGGAGAAAAAGCTGCGGCGTTTTACAGCTCTCACGCAGCACGGCGACGAGGTGGCGGGATACGAGATCCACATGGGGGCAACAAGCGGGCCAGGAGCGGGAAGACCGATGCTGCTGCTGGACGGAGTCCCGGAAGGCGCGTCGAGCCATGACGGGCACGCCATGGGATGCTACATACATGGGCTTTTCGGCAGCGATTCATACAGGGCGAGATTTCTGTCGATATTTCGGGGAGGGGAGATTGCCGGAACCGAGCGGTCGTTTTATGAAAGTCAAATCGACGCGGCTTTGGACGAACTTGCGCGCCATATCGAGAAATGCGTGGACGTCGAAGCGCTGGCGGAAATAGCTGGGCTTTGAGGATCAAAAAATTTCTCACTTGCCATCTTCGGACGTCCGATATTAAAAATATAAATATATGTTCTATGGAGAGTGTCGCCTGATGATCAGCGCAAGCGCTTCGAAATCGAAAATAGCGATAGGAACTTTCATCACAGCCGCGATGATGTTTTTCGTCGCGGTGCCGTCCCCAGCTTTGGCGATAGCGCTCGATTTGGGGGCGCGCCCAAACGTTGGCCTCGTCTCGCCGGTCGAAAACAACACCGGGTTTCGCGTTTGGGGCAGCAAGTACTATCCCGGCGACGTGCTGGGGCAGAAGATGGAGGAGTACATGCTAAGGAAGATGCGCTCCATACCGCGTATCTCCATAACGCGCGTTTTGGGCTCGAACCCCGATTATTGGGAGATGGACATGACCTCGGAAGACGACCTGATCGTGAAGATAGGCATCGAGGAATTCAGGTACAAAAAAACCGACACGATAGCTTCGAAAGTGCGTTGGGACATCGCGTTGCACCTTTATGTCTACGACTCTTCGAAAAGGCTCCTCTACGACCAGGTGATAGAGGAACGCGCCGATCGCCAGTACGTGGTTTACAAGGACATCATGGAGCGCGAACCGGTATACTGGGAAACGTTTGAAAAAAGCCCTTATTGGCCCGCGATAAGGCACGCGATGGATGACGCGCTGAAGTACGTGATGCGCGGCTACAACGGCTACAGGATAGTGGGGCAGATCGTGGCGAAGGCGGAGCGCGTGGACGGCTCGCTCACAGTCTCCAAAAAGAAACAGGACAAGATATATCACATAAACCTCGGCATGGAGGACAGCGTAAGGGTCGGCGATCTGCTCGCCGTGACGCGTTCGTCGTCGGTGCGGACCGTAGCGCCTGAGACGCCTGAGATGCACTTCCCTCAAGTCGTCGCAAGGGTCAGGGTGATATTCGTCAAAGGGCGCGACGGAGTGGTCGAGGTCGTAAAAGAGTCGAAGGATGCCCCGATACAGCTTGGAGACTCGCTCTCGGCGCCGCTTCCCGGCCGCCGCGACGGCGGGGCGAAATTTTAAGAAGCAGGGGGCGGGAGTGAATGATGAAAAAAATCGTAGCTGCTATGCTGGGGGTCCTCGTCGCCTTCACGTTGCCAAATGGCGTTGCCCCGTCACTTGCCGACACAAACTCGCCTCCTGACGAGTCCGTTAATCAGGAGCAGGGCGCGGAAGAGCAGGAGGCGGCGAAAAAACGCGACGAGGAGGCGCATCGGGCGCAAGCGGCGGCAGCCCGCAAGCGCGCGGCTGAGGAAGCCGCCCGCAAGAAGGCGGCGGCCAAACGCGCGGCGGAGGCCGAACGCGCGGCCGCGGCGAAGAGGGCGGCTGAAGATGAGAGGCGCGCCGCCAGCGCCGACATGATCGCTACAACGCTCGCGGCTGGCCGGAATCTCGTGGAGAACGGTCGCTACAGGAGCGCGATAATGGTGTTGCGAAGTTTTCTAGACGCGCACCCTGACTATGCCGACGCGTGGTATTTGATATCTCGGGCGCACCACGCGCTGGGCGACTACGACAAGGCGCAGGCAGCGGCAAATGTTGCGCTCGAGATTGACCCGTACTATCCTGACCTCGTTAAGACGCCTAACGGCATCCAACCCATGCCGGTGCTGACGAAGCAACAGAGCAAAGAGCCGCGCCCGTCGATGTCCGTGCTTCCGGTCAAGCCTCCGTTGCCCGCGAACCTGCTGCTCGAGCCCGTCGTGATATCGTTCCCGATTTTGGTGAGGTCTGAACACCCCGGACAGGATGGGTTCGCTAACTCCATGTACGAGCCGGACGGGCGCGACTCGCTCACCGGAGCGTATCTTCAGTATGTGCCGTATCCCCCTCTGCCGCTTGGAGCGACAGTCAGTTGGATGCAGAGCGAGAAGTTCAACGAGATATCCCGCTGGCGCTTCAGGGTTGACAGGATGGGAATGCTGATGGAGCCCAGGGTGCCCATCGCTTGGAAGGGTTCCCATCCGTACGAGATCTACTTCTGGACGGGAGACGAATGGGCGAGGGTTCGCAGGGAGAACAAAAATAAAGCATTCCAGCGCGCCGAGGCGTACGACGATATATTGAACAGCGCCAGGGATAGCATAGCCGAAGTGCTGCGCGACAGAGGGTTTGTCTGGCATGAGCCCGACACTCCGGCCTTGGCGGCGAGCGCGTCGCACATGCGCTACAGATGGATGGGCGACATAGACCTGATGGATGCCGAATTCAGGGCTGATGAGCGAGCCAGAGAGCACGGCGGCCAATGATGCGGGCGGGACTGCTGGCTTGAGGATATGAGGCGAGTGCCCGACCAGCGGGGAGAATGATCGCTCCTGCTGGGTTGCGGGTCGCTGGATAGCAGGTAATGGGGACTGTTTATTTCTTTTTATCGGATATTTGAGGAAAATACCGAATTATGTTAAATTATGTCAAGGTATTGACATAATTATCTATTTTTGTTATATTCATAAAAAGATTCTGGCTGTCGGCATTTCGTTATTTTATCCGATGCAGGGTGGAAGCAATGAGCGAAAGCAAGGCGTTTGAAATTTATTCTGTGCAAATCGAAAGATCGAGGAGTTCGGAGTTCGGAGTTCGGAGTTCGGAGTTCGGAGTTCGGAGTTCGGAGTTCGGAGTTCGGAGTTCGGAGTTCGGAGTTCGGAGTTCGGAGTTCGGAGTTCGGAGATCGGAGTTCGGAGTTCGG
>JAISQC010000084.1 GCA_031274465.1 Synergistaceae bacterium
GACCACGTCTTTAACATATCCGCCATGAGCGGGGCCAATACAAATGTGCCTGTGACGCTGGCATGGCTGGGCGCGATTGCGTACACGCTGCAAATTTTTTTCGATTTTTCCGGGTACTCCGACATGGCGATCGGCCTTGGGAGGATGTTCGGCTTCGACTTCAAGGAGAATTTCAATTATCCGTACATAGCGACCTCCATCGTCGAGTTCTGGCGAAGGTGGCACATTTCGCTCTCGACCTGGTTTAAGGAGTACGTTTACTTTCCCCTCGGCGGCTCGCTGGTGCCCAATAAGGACACGATGGTCCGCAATACTTTTATCGTCTGGCTGCTTACAGGCATCTGGCATGGAGCGGGGTGGACGTTCGTGATGTGGGGGATGTGGCATTTCGCCTTCATCGTGGTGGAACGCGCGCTTGATTTTGAGAATCGCAAAATCCCGCGCCTCCTGAAACATCTTTACGTCATGCTCGCCGTATGTATCGGATGGGTGTTCTTCCGCGCGATGGACATATATCAGGTGTCTTTGTACGTGAGAAACATGTTCGGGATGAACGGCAACGGTTTTTCGAGCGACATGGCAATGATGTTCCTGCGAGAATACTGGCTGTTCTTCGCGTTTGCGGCGCTGTTCTCGACGCCGGTCGCGCCAAGGATCAGCCAGATGCTGTGTTCGCGCGTGATGGGCACCTTCGGCGTCATCGTTAACATCGTCCGCCCGCTTGCTCTGACGGCTGTCTTCGTCGCGTGCGTCGCCTATCTCATACGGGGAAGCTACAACCCGTTTATATATTTCAATTTCTGACTCGGAGGATGCGATGATGCGCGGTTATCAATGGGCGGGAAGAATATTCTCAGTCTCGTTTGTCACGCTTCTGCTAGCCTTTGCCGGGATGAACCTTTACACCCAGGAGAAAACGCTGGCTGAGGAAATCGATTCGCTCAGTTTGCCGAAATCCATCGGCCAGGTGAAAAATTACATTGACGGCATTGAAAGCTCAGTCAACGCGAATATTTGGGGAAAATATAATTTTATCGAGTGGTACGCCTATTTGCAGGTGCTCATGGGCAAAGAGGAAAATGGCGGATTTGACGTCCTGAAGGGCGAAAATGGGGAGATGCTGTATGCGAATTTTTATCACGAGATACCGAGCGCGATCGACGAGTACGCCAAAAGAGTGCTGAGAGTAAAAAACTTCGCCGAGAAAAGAGGCACAAAGGTATTGTTTTTGAACACCGCTTCGATGTATACGCGCTGGACCTCGAAATTTTCCGCAGGCCTGCCGGTTTTGGACCTCAACCCCGATCAGGACGCGTTGCTTTACTTTTTGCACGCCTACGGAGTCGATTATCTCGACAGCCGCGCGGTTCTGGCAAATTCGAACGTGCCGCCCGGCAAGCAGATTTATAAATCGGATCACCACTGGACAATCGAGGCGGGATTTGAGGTCTTTAAAGCTCTCGTTGAAAAACTCGACGGCGAATACGGGGCAAATCTCGATCCAACGGGTTTTTACAGGGATATAAACAATTACCATGTCCGCAATTATCGAAAATCTTTTATGGGATCGATTGCGGTGCGAGGCGGGGCGATATTTTCCGAGGCGGACGATTTTACGCTGATCTGGCCGAAATTCAAGACCGATTTCCGCCGAGAGACGGAGCACCCGACCGGGCGCGTGACGGAAGACGGCCCCTTCGAAAAATCCATCATCATACCAAAGTACCTGACCACGAACTTGCTCAATACTTCATACGCGACTTACGGGGAAATGGTCCGATGGAAAAAAATAACTAACAAGATGAATCCGAACGGATTGAAATTGCTCATGATAAATGATTCGTACTCCTTACCCATAATTGCTTTTTTGGCGCCGATGTTTGGAGAAATTCATTCAATCTGGCACGCGACGCCGGAATCCAAGGTGGATATAGATCGCTACATAAAAGAAAATGATTTTGATTACATTATTATTCAGGCATATCCGGGTGCTTTTAAGGATGATTCCTTTTACTTTGCCAAAAAACCGCTGGAGGAATAGGCGATGTTGGGTATTGCTCAAAAATTTTTCGCCGTCACAATGTTTTTTTTATTTTTCGCCGGCGGTCTCCCGAACGGCGGGCAGAGAGGAGCAGAAGCCGCCGCAGGCAACGGCTTCGAGCGGCATGGAAGGCTGAGCGTGCTGGGTACGGAGCTGATCGGTCAGAATGGCGAGACCGTGCAGTTGCGGGGAATGAGCAGCCACGGCCTGACGTGGTTCCCTCTGTATATCAACGCGCGATCGATGGAGTCGCTCAAGGGACGGGGCGCAAACCTCTTTCGCGCGGCGATGTACGTCCACGGCGAAAATGGGGGGTACAGCGAGAATCAACGGGCGAGGCAATTCAACACCGCGATGATGCACCTTGCCGTTGAAAACGCCCTGGCCTCAGATATGTACGTGATAGCCGACTGGCATCTGCTGGAGGACCAAAACCCCCTTTATCGCCTGGACGAGGCAATGGAATTTTTCGACCTGCTATCGGCGCGTTACGCAGACGAGCCTGGCGTGATATACGAGATATGCAACGAACCGAACGGAGAGACGACGTGGCAGGATGTCAAGAGATACGCCGAGGCCGTCATTCCTGTGATACGCAAAAATTCGCCGAAAGCGGTGGTTATAGTAGGAACTCCAAAACATTCGAGCGATTTGTCGGGGCCGATGATCGACCCGCTGAATTTCAAGAACATCATGTACGCATACCACTACTATACCGGCTTTGCGGATCATGCCTTCTATGCGCAGCTCGATACGGCGCGCATCGCCGGGCTGCCGGTATTCGTGTCCGAGTGGGGTATCAGCAGGGAAAAGACCTCCGGCGTCCTGGATATTGCGGAGGCATACGATTTTATCGACTATTCGAAAAAAAATCGCATCAGCTGGGCGAACTGGTCGCTGAGCAACGAACCCGAGGATTGGGCGGCGATACGGGCGGATAGCGAAAAAATAAGCGGCTGGACCGATGACGATTTGACCGAGTCGGGGAAGGTCGTATTCGGAGCGTTTGCGGATTAGAAAGCATAAGGAGACGATTTTTAATGAAAAAGGTCATTGTCATATTATTCATTGCGGTCGCGTCGATGTCGCTCCATTCCGACTCTTTCGCAAATACCGGTCTGTACGGGGAGATTCCGCCGGATCACTGGGTTTACGACGCGATAAAGCAGCTCGACGCCCGTGGGCTGTTCATAGGCTATGAGAGCGGGGCTTTCAGAACGGGGCAACTGGCCAATCGATTCGAGATCGCCGGATTGGTCGCGTTTGCCATGTCGCAGATCGACATCGGCAAAGCGAACGAAAGCGACATTGCCCTGATGAACGAACTGGCGGCGGAATTCAAACCAGAGCTGGATGCCCTGGGCGCGAGGCTGGAGGGCGCGGACTCACGGCTGCGGGCAATGGAGAGCGATATCGGCGGTTGGAGGATCTCCGGCGAATTGCAGCTCGACGCCAAATTCTCCGGCAACAACGATGAAAACCCGCTCCATGCGAGCAAGCGGCTCGTGGGAAAAAACGAGTTCGACATGCAATACTATCGCATCGTTTTAAACAAGCGAATCGACGAAAGAACCACCTTCACAACCCGCCTTGAGGCCGGCTACGCCACCAACGACGGGCCTCAGGACATGTTCTGGAATCAGTATTACGTAACCGTGAGGCTCCCGAACGACATCGATTTCATCGCGGGGCGCTATGCTCTCAACTGGGAGAGCGACCTTGGGTTTGTAAGGGACAACGACCCTTATTACGGGAATACCACGCAAAACATGTTGATGCTCTCGAAAAAATGGCGCATCGCGAATTTAAGGGTTGCGGCCAGCGAGTTTTATCACGGTGAATGGAGCGCAAGATACAAGTACGGCGTGGAGGGCGATTTTTTAATCGCTATGAACCTCGACGCCCAGTTTAACGAAAAACTCAGCGCCGGAGTGCTTGCCTATTGGCTCTTGGAGGAGGGCTTGAGCCAACCGGGCGGCCCGTCTGTAATTCGCCCGGGCGTACTGGGCGCGGACTACGATGTCGATACCTACGGCGTTTACGCGGGTTTTGAGCTTGCCCCAAATATCGAATTAAAGGGTCTGGGCTACTGGCAAAATCAGGGCTCGGCGACCGCTGAAATATATTCGGGGTTCGCGCCCGGCACGGCAGGCTACGAT
>JAISQC010000049.1 GCA_031274465.1 Synergistaceae bacterium
GAAAACCGCCTCTTCCGATTCGCCCATGACCTCAAGCAGCCTGCCAGCTCCGAGAAGCGCGTCCGAGTACGCGGCGAAATAATTCTCGTTGCCCGGCGAGTCCCGGTTGAGCTTTTCAAGAAGCGCCAGGGACTGGAGTTCCAGCTCCAGCGCGCCCTGCGGGTCATGGTCTGCTGCCACGCCGCCCCGCTGCCTCAGGTTGACGGCCTTAGCGTAGACGGTCTTCGGCTCGCGCGGCTCCCACCTTTCGTAATGCTCCCGAACCTTGTCCGTTATCGAGGCCCGCGCCTGGGTTGAAATATATGGCGCGGCCTCCCGGATCAGGTCGAAGGTCAAAAAATCGACGAGCGCCTCCGACTCGACGCGGTACGTCGTGGCCCGTATGCCCGCCGAGACTGCCCACAGGCCGAGGGCCGTTGTCAGTGCCAGGACCGCCGCGACGGCGGAGAGCATCCGCGCCGCCCGGCGGCGGGCCGCCCTCAGGTGCGTCTGGTAAAGTTCGGAGTAATCCACGCGCAGCATCCGCGCCAGCAGATGGATGAACGCCTCTTCGTCCGTTCCCGACGACAATGTGACGCCGGAAATATCAGGAGGAAGCGACGGCGGATAACAGGAATCCAAAGCGCCGCCGATGGCGAAGGGGATGATGTATTCGCTTCTGCCGACCTCGGCGAAATATCTGACCTCGGCATCCACGTAGGGCGATTCGGCGGAACGCGGCGAACAGATGGCGATCAGATATCGGGACGATTCGAGGCTGCTCGAAAGCCCCTGTTGCAGATTGGAGTGAGAGCCGAGGTCCGTCTTGTCCCTGAAGACGCGAAGCCGCCTCGGGATATCTTGGGCCGGGCGCCCGCCCCCGAGCCTTTCGGAGAGATCAGCCACAGGGATGCGGTAACTTTCGAGCCTGCGCTGAATCATCTTCGCCCATTTCTCGTCCTCACCGCCGCGTTTGTAGCTGATGAACGCGTAAAATTCGTACTCCCGTTCCGGTTTGTTTTCCGTCGTCATCTCTTTTCACCGCGCTTCTCGTAATGTTCCCGGATTTTCTCGGAAACGACGGAGCGCGGGCCTGCCGGAAGGTTGCTGAAAGCCTGCGACTCCGCCTCTGCGGCCAAAAATTCAACCAGTCCGTCGGCCGCCTCGCGCCGCTCCTTCGCCTCCGTCTCGGCCATGAGCGCCAACGAGGTCAAAACGACCATCACCGCCAGAATCGCCGACACAACGGCAAGGGCGCGCCTCAGAAAACGCCGCCGTTCCTTCAAATGCCTCTGGTAAAGCCGGTGGTATCTCACCCGCAGAAGCCGCGCGATGATTTTTATGAGCGCCTCCTCGCGGCTGCCATCGGATAACGTGACCCCCAGGATATTCGGCGAAAGCGAAGGCGGATAGCACTGTCGTTCGGCGGCGGACGCCGGGGGCGGCGTGCTCGATACAGGCGAGCCTTCGATGATGAAGGGGATGATGTTCTCGCTTCTGCCGGTCTCGACGAAACGGCGAACCTCGCCGTCCACCTGCCCCGACTCGGCAGAGCGGGGCGAGCAGACGACGATCAGGTATCGAGACGCCTCCAGGGCGCTTGCATCCGTGAGCGTTTCCCGATTCGAGCCTGCCCCTCCCCGGAAGACCGTGAAGCGTTTCAGCGCCGCCGCTTTTCTCCGCCTCCTGGGAAACCACTGTCGGAACGCGGTAGTTTTCCAGCCCCCGCTGAAGCCGACGTGCCCATTTTTCATCGTCTCCGCCGCGCGCGCAGCTTATAAACGCGTAAAACTTACAATTTCGTTCCCCCATGCGCCCCTCATCTCACGATCTCGCAGTCCAACAGCTCCAAGGCGGCGACCTGGAATTGCTGTTTGCCGTCGTAGGTTCCTCTGATTTTGACTTTATCGCCTTTATCGAGCGACAGCAGCGCGCGCTCGTGGGGCTTCGCGAAATAACAGCCTATGTAATCGAAGGGGGAGGCGAGCCGTCCCTCTCCGTACAGCTTGAGAAAATATTTTCCTCTTTTTTCAGTGATTTCGTCTACGATACCCTCTGTTTCTATAACTCGCCCCTTATAATCCCTGTCGAAGCGCATCTGGTTTTGGTTTGCCTCGGCTATCAGGCTGGCGGCGGGCGTTTCATTTTCCCGATCTCTCCTTCCGCCGCCACTTCTCCTGCGGGGCTCCGGTTCTTTCACGGGGACGCTTTCCCCCAGGGCTTTAAGGCGGATGATGGAGAGTTCGTCGCCCTGGGCGGCGGCGGATTGGTAGAACGGCACGGCGCGGTCCAATTCGCCCCTCTGTTCGTAGAAAACGCCCAGGAAAGACTGCGCCGGCGCGTAATTTTGCTCCGCGGCGTCTTCCATATATCCGAGCGCCCTGTGCTGCTGGTTTTTCGCGGAGACGCCCCTTTCGTGGATATAAAACATCGCGAGATTGTATTGCCCTTTCGCGTTGCCCATTTTGGCGGCTTTGTCGTAGAGTTCCAGCGCGATATCGTCGTCCCGGCCTACGCCATACCCGTCGGCGAAAAGCATACCCAGAGCGTTGGTACATTCGGGGTCTCCCGCCTTGTCTCCTGCCCGCCACGCATTGGCGGCGGTTCTATAGTCGCGTCCATCGAACGCCGCGAGGCCCTTTTCGTAATTCGTACTCGCTGCCCACGCGGATGCGGCGAAACAAAAAATCAGCGCCGCCGCGAAAAATATCTCTCTCACGCGTAAACGCGTTTTCATTGC
>JAISQC010000101.1 GCA_031274465.1 Synergistaceae bacterium
GGATCAGTCACTGAACTCAGCATCACATGCTTGCCGCGAAGGCGGGAGAAGTTGATCGGGGCGCCGCATCTCTTCACGTCGATGAAATCGCCCCACTGCTCGACGTGGCTCGTATGCCGTTTCATAAATTCGGCATAGCAGTACATGCACTTGTGGGGGCAGCCGACGTATGGGTTTATCACATAATCCACGCCGGGCAACTTGGAAGGAGATGCGTAATTTTTGACGCTCACGAACCCTTCGCTGACCATTCTCGCAGCCTCCGGCAAGTTATCCGGCGCGTCAGTGATTATTTAGTCGATGACTTCTAATTTATAATCACCCATGTCGGTCAGGGGCAGGGGGAGGTCCCTGCTCTCGGTGACGTAAAACGTAGGCGGCCGTTTGCCTCGGTCCAAGATGGCCTCTCCGTGTGGGACACCCTCCAGCATCACGAAAAAGCTTACGGCGGGGTCGTTGTATTTCACCCGCAGGGTGATGAAGTCGCCGGGAGACAGCGTATGGTCCGATATTTTGGCGTCCAGCTCCTCGCGGCTTACTAGGGCTATGGCAAGGTACATGGGTTGGGTGTCGCTGTCGCCGATCAGCCAGAACTCCTCGTTGTCTGGATGCGTCCCGAAGCCCGCGAATTCCTCTCGGTTCACCGTTACGCTTATCAGCCTGTGCGGGCCGTAACCCTCCTTCGGTTCGTAGAGCAGCTTCCACACCGTCTGCCCGCGAGGGGCGTCCAATTCGTCGTGGTTCGGGCAAAGCCGGATGATGAGCCCGCGGCGCTCCAAATCCTCCATGACGCGCTCCGTCATCTCGACCGGGCGCAGACCTATGATTTCCATATTAAACCGTCCCCTTTTTAAAGGTTTTGTTTTGCACGATGATGACCAGCAACAGGATGATGCCCATTATGATCTTCTGCCAGTAGGAATTGACGTCGCCCTGCAGGTTGATTATGTTCTTGATGAAGCCGATTATCAGCACCCCGCAGATCGTCTTCTCTATTCCGCCCACGCCTCCGGCGAGCAGAGTGCCGCCTATGGCCACCGACGCTATGGAGTCCATCTCCCAGCCCTCGCCGCTGACCGGCTGCCCAGCGCCCAGGCGGGCGCACAGGATGACGCCGGCCATTGCCGACAAAAAGCCGGTGATCGCGTAACACAGCAGTTTGTCGCGCTTCACGCGAAGCCCCATCATCCTGGCCGCGTCCTCGTTGCCGCCTATCGCGTAAACGCTCCTGCCGAAGCTCGTCTTCGCGCAGACGAAGGCAACGACCGCCGCGACCGCCAGGAACACTATGACTGGGATGGGGACGCCAAGCCAATAGCCCCTCCCTATCGCTATGAAAGTTTTGGCGCTCCTGTCCACGGCTATCGACCTCATGTCGGTCAGCAGGTACGCGACCCCGCGCACCGCCATCTGGACCGCGAGCGTCGCTATGAACGGAACGATCTTCAAGTTATTCACTATGAGCCCGTTCGCGCAGCCTATCGCGATCCCCGCGAGCAGAGGGACGACGATCGGCGCGATCAGCCCGTGGCTCGACAGTTTCGCCGCGATTATAGCGGATATCGCCACTGTGGCGCCGACCGACAGGTCGATACCGGCAGTCAGTATCACGAGCGTCATGCCCACGGAGATCAGCCCCACCATGCTCATCTGGCGAAGCACGTTGCTCATGTTGCTGTACGTAAAAAATTCCCTGTACACGGCGGACGCTATGGCAAGCATGACTAGCAGCGCTATGAAAGCCCCGTTCCCCGCGATTATCCTCTTGACCGTCCCGTACCCCGCGCCATTTTCCATCCGACGCGCCTCCTCACGCCGCCTCTTTTTGGGCATAAAGCGCGACGATGATGATCGCGGCTTTTATCACAAGGGAAAAGGCGAAGGGGACGTTGTTCATGTTGACCATCGTCGTGATGAGCTGCATGACCAGAGCGCCGGTTATGGTGCCTATCAGCCTCGCCCTTCCGCCCGTCATGGAAGTCCCGCCCACCGCCACTGCGGCGATGCAGTCCAGCTCTATGGCCTTGCCTATGTTGTTTGGGTCGGCCGAACACATGCGCAGGGTCTCAAAAGAAGCGGCAAGCCCGGCCAGCAGGGCGTTGGCTACGTATACGGACACGATTACGAGAGCAGTGTTCACCCCGGCCAGGTACGTCGCCTGTTTATTGTCGCCGACGGCCTGCACGTAACAGCCGAAAGTAGTGCGCCTCATCAGGAACATGGCGAGCGCGGCGGCGGCGGCGAGTATGACGACCTGTATCGGGACCAGCCCCCCGATCCTGTACACCCCTATGGCGGAGTACTCGTCTCCGTAAAACGAGATCACGACCCCATCGTTGAAGAGCTGGGCGATTCCGCGGCCGGATATCATCAAAATAAGCGTGGCGACTATGGGCTGAAATTTAAACGCGCCGACCAGTATCCCGTTGAACAGCCCGAAGACGGCGGCGGCGGCAAGGGCCAGCACCAGGGACATCCAAAGCGGCATGTGCTGGAATATGAGGCATTTCGCCAGCACGATGGAGGAAAGCGCCATCGTGGAGCCGACGGATATGTCGATGCCGCCCGTCGCTATGACGAACGTCATGCCTATCGCCATCATCATCACTGGGAAGGACTGGAGGCACACGTTCCATAGCGTGTTTATGTGGGTGAAGTTCGGCGTGACCGCCATATTTATCGCGACCATGAACAGCAATACCACGGACGCGCCGTATTTCCTGATCCTGTAAGCGGACAGCGCGCCGGTCACGATTCATCCCTCGGGGCGTCCGAACCGGCGATGGCCCGGATGATGCCCTCCTCGCTTATCTGCGGGCCGACTAGGGTTTTCATGTTGGCGCCGTCCCTTATGACCTCTATCCTGTCGCAGTTGCGGACCAGCTCCTCGAACTCAGAGGATATCAGAAGGACGCTGATGCCATCTTCGGCCATCTGCCGTATGAGGCCCTCGATCTCCCGTTTCGCCCCTATGTCTATGCCACGCGTCGGCTCGTCCATGATGACGAGCTGGGGTTTGACGCACAGCCACCGCGCGAGTATGGCCTTCTGCTGGTTGCCGCCCGACAGGTTCATCATGCTCTGCTCCCTGCCGGGAGTCTTGATTTTCAATTTATCTATGTACTGATCCGCCACCTCGTTCTGCTTTGATTTTGAAATGATGCCGAAACGGCTGACCTTCTTCAAACTGGCGATCAGGATGTTCTCCCGAACCGACAGGTGGGGGATGATGCCCTCGGTTTTCCGATCCTCGGAGCAGAAGGCGAAACCAGACCTTATGGCGTCCTTAGGCATTCTGAACCTGACCTGTTTGCCGTTCACCGTTATCTGGCCCGAGTCATATTTATCCACCCCGAACAGCACTCGTGCGAATTCCGTCCTGCCAGAGCCGAGAAGGCCGGCAAGCCCGACGACCTCCCCCTTGCCTATAGCCACGTCGAGCCCGCACAAACGGCGCCCGCTCGTGATGCCGGAAGCCCTGACGAACTGCTCGCGGGCCTTCTCGGAGCGCGCGCCTGCGCCCTCCAGTATGGAGGCGGCGTCGCGCCCGACCATTTTCGAGATCAGCTCACCTCTGGTCAGGCTGATTGTCTCGTACTCGCCGACCAGAGCCCCGTCCTTGAGGACGGTTATCCGATCCGATATCTCGAACACCTCGCCCAGCCTGTGGGAGATGAAAAGAACGGCGATGCCGCTCGATTTCAGCTTGCGTATCACCCCGAACAAAACCCTCACTTCGTCCTCGTCGAGGGACGAAGTCGGCTCGTCCATCACCACCAGCCTCGCCTCTATCGAGATGGCCCTCGCTATGGCGACCATCTGCTGTATTGCCGTCCCATAACTTCCAAGGGGAGAGGCCACATCTATATCTATGCCGAGCTCGCCAAGCAGGTCACTGCTCTTTTTATGCGTGATTTTCCAGTCAATGACTCCGAAATTCTTGAATTCCCTGCCTATGAAAATATTCTCCGCGACGCTCAATTGCGGGATCAGGCTTATCTCCTGATAAATGGTGCTGATGCCGGCACGCTGGACATCGAGGGCGTTCGACGGCTCGAATGGGCGGCCTTCGAAGGTCATGCCTCCAGAGTCCTGCTTATAGATGCCGGTCAAAATTTTTATGAGGGTGGATTTCCCGGCGCCATTTTCGCCCATCAGCACGTGGACTTCGCCCTTTCTGATGCGAAAATCGACGTTGTCCAGGGCGACGACGCCGGGGAAGCGCTTGCTGATATTGGTCATCTCTATAATGTAGTCGTCATCCATAACCCAAACTCCCCAAAAAGGGAAGAAATGGGGCTTGCGGCCCCACTCTTCCCGTGCGTTCCGCAAAAAACGCAGCGCTTGGCGTGCGTTAGAATGCGTCGGGCATATATTCGTCTACGTTGGATTTGTCGATCACCCTGCCTGGATTCTGTATAAAGGTCGGCAGAGTCTCTCCCTTCACTATCTTCTCGCATGCGTCGAAGGCCGTCGGGCCGAAGAACGGGCTGCACAGCACAGTCGCGTCCATCTCGCCGGCCTGTATCGACACGGCCGCGTCCTTGAAGCCTCCGACCCCGACGACAGCGATGTCAGCCCCCGGTTTCAGGCCAGCGGCCTTCAAAGCCTGTATCGCGCCTATCGCGCATTCGTCGTCGTGGCCGTAGACTGCGTTTATTTTATCACCAAGCGACTGTACGACGTTCTCCATCGTCTTCTGCGCTATCGAGCGGGTAAATTCGCCATTCTGCGTGGATATTATCTT
>JAISQC010000161.1 GCA_031274465.1 Synergistaceae bacterium
ATAAAAATGGTCCTCGACGTAGCTCTGCTACGCCTGTGGCCATTTTCACGACAACCGCTTTGACGGAGAACGAATCTGCTCCATTTCGCCGAAAAGAACATTTATTCAGCGTTTCCTTAGGGGCCATACGGGTGGGCGAGCCGGCGCCTATCCCCCTATGTACGCGGCCTTCACCTTGTCGTCGCGCAGAAGCTCCTGAGCCGGCGCCTCCAAGGTGATCCGGCCGTTTTCGAGCACGTACCCGCGGCTGGCTATCGAAAGGGCTATAGCCGCGTTCTGCTCGACGAGTATTATCCCGACCTCGGACGACCGGACCAAGTCGGCTATTATGTCGAAAATGCTCTCGACGACCACTGGCGCCAGCCCGAGCGAAGGCTCGTCGAGCAGCAGGAACTTCGGGTTCCTCATGAGCGCGCGCCCTATCGCGAGCATCTGCTGCTCCCCCCCGCTCAGGTCCCCCGCGTTCTGCCTGCTCCGCTCCGCAAGCCTTGGGAAGAGGGCGTGCACGAATTCGAGCCTCTCGGCGAACAAATTTTTGTCGCGCACTATGTAGGCGCCCATCTCGAGGTTTTCGAGCACCGTGAGGCGGGGGAACACCCTCCTCCCCTCGGGGACCTGCGCGATGCCCATCGCGGCGATTTTATGAGGAGGCTCGTCTGAAATGTCGCGCCCGTCGAGCAGGACCTCGCCGCCAGACGCCGGGACGACGCCGCATATGCAGTTCAGCGCGGTGGATTTGCCAGCGCCGTTGCTGCCTATGACGGCGACCATCTCGCCCCCCTCGCAGCTCAAACTTATCCCGTGAAGGGCCTCGATGTTGCCATAGCTGGCGGCAAGCTGCTCAACAGCAAGCTTCATCGGCGAACTTTCTTCCCAGGTACGCCCCTATGACCTGCTTGTCCTTCTGTATCTCCCGTGGCTCGCCTTCCGCTATCTTGACCCCGTGATCGAGGACGACGAGGCGCTCGCAGACCTTCATGACGACGTTCATGTCGTGTTCGACCAAGAGTATGGTCCTGCCCATCTTGTCCCTTATCATCCTTATGAAATCAACCAGCCTTGCGGACTCCACGTTGTTCAGCCCGGCAGCCGGCTCGTCGAGGAGGAGCACGCCGGAATCCGTGACGAGGGCGCGCGTGATCTCCAGTATCCGCTGCTCGCCGTAGGGAAGGGACTTCGCGATGGCGTCGCGCCTGTTCGCGAGGCCGAACGTATCCAGCAGCTCCATGGCCCGCAGCTTGGCGGCGGACTCCTCGGCGCGCCACCTGGCGGACCGCAGTATGGCCTCTATCATCGTGCAGCGCAGCTTGTTGTGCATCCCCACTACTATGTTCTGCAGCACGGTCAGGTTCGGGAATAGGCGGATATTCTGAAACGTGCGGGCGATGCTCCTGTCGATCCTCAGATAGTTGGGCTCGTTCTCGAGATGCCGGCCGTTCATCAGTATCGACCCCTTGGTCGGCTTGAAGACCCCGGCTATGATGTTGAACAATGTCGTCTTGCCGGCCCCGTTCGGCCCTATCAGCCCGAATATCGACCCCGGCTCGACCGAGAAGCTCACGTCGCTCAACGCGGCCACGCCGCCGAATACCTTCGAAACCTCATTTATGCTAAGTGACATTATATTTTCGCCCCCTTGTTTGTTTTGCGCCTGCGCGCTTTAACAGACACGCCTGCCGTGTCGTACGACCCCAGTATGCCACCCGGCCTGTATATCATCAAAACTATCATCAACAGGCCGAGTATGATCAGGCGGAACTCCGCGAACTGGCGCAGGACCTCCGGCAGGCCGGCTAGCAGGAAAGCCCCGAGCACGGGCCCGGCTATCGTCCCGAGCCCGCCGAGTATCATCATGCAGAAGATGTTCGCCGAGTCGCTGAACTGAAAGACGTCCGGGCTTATGAACGTAGCCCACGAGGCGTAGAGCGCCCCGGCAAGCGCGGCGAACATCCCGCCGAGGCCGAACGCCTGCACCTTGTAGTATGTCATGTTGACGCCAAGCGAAACTGCCGCCAGCTCGTCGTCGCGCACCGACATGAGCGCCCGCCCGAACCTCGAATGACGCATCTTGGCCGCGACGTATATGGTGGCGAGCGCGCAGGCCCAGGATAGGTAGTACATCGACTTCTCGCTGTCGAACGAGAACCCGGCTATTTCCGGCACCGGGATTCCCGGAAGGCCCATCGGGCCGCGCGTCACTTCGAGGTTCGTGGCGAAAACCCTGACTATCTCCCCGAAGCCGAGGGTGACGATGCAGAGGTAGTCACCCTTGAGCCTCATCGCCGGGAGGCCCAGGACGATGCCCATGAGGTAGCCCGCCGCCATTGAGATCAAAGTAGCCGTCCAGAAGGAGAGGCCGAGGCGTATCAAAAGAAGCGCCGAGACGTACGACCCGACAGCCCAGAACCCCGCATGGCCCAGCGAAAACTGCCCCGTGAAGCCGACCACGATGTTCAGGCTCTCAGCTAGTATCACATAGAGGCCTATCAGCACGAGGACGTGGAGCATGTAGTCGCTGCCGCCGAGCGCCGGCGCCACGGCTATGGCAACGGCGAAGGCGGGCCAGCGCGCGTTTTTGAGCGTTGCCATTGTTTTCGCGCCGCCCATGCTAGGTCCTCCCCTTTTTCAATATGCCGGTCGGCATGAGGCACAGCGTTATTATCAGGACGAAAAACGCCACCGCGTCGCGATAGCCGAACGATATGTAAGCGCCCCCGAGGCTTTCGATGACGCCGAGCAGCACGCCGCCCAGCATCGCCCCCGGAATGTTCCCTATGCCGCCCAGTATCGCGGCCGTGAAGGCCTTTATTCCGGCGACCGCGCCCATGCTCGGGTAAACCGCGCCGTAGTAGATGCCGACCATGATGCCGGCCGCCCCGGCGAGCGCGGAGCCGATTGCAAACGTCGCCGAAATCACGCGGTCCATGTCGATCCCCATGAGCACGGCGGCCCGCTGGTCGTCTGAGACCGCCCGTATGGCTTTCCCCAGTTTCGTGTGCCTGATGAAAAGGTGCAGAGCCACCATGAGCACGAACGACACCAAGAGGACGGCGGTCTGGATGTAGCTGATGATGGTGCCCCCTATCGTAAAATACTCCCCTGCGAAGAGCTTGGGCATCGGCTTCGTCTGGCTTCCGAAGAGGTACATGGCGCCGTTGCACAGAAAAAGCGACGCGCCGAGGGCGGAAATCATGGCGGACAGCCTGCTGCCGTTGCGTATCGGCCGGTACGCGAACTTCTCCAGCACGACCCCTATCGCGGCGCAGGCCAGCATCGAAGGCAAGAGCGCCGCGAAAAACTGCCGCACGCTTATCACCCCGCCAGTCGCCTCGACCCCGATAAAGCCGAAGATAAAGAAAGCGCAGTACGTGCCTAGCATGTATATGTCGCCGTGGGCGAAGTTCACGAAAAACAGTATCCCGTATACCATCGTGTAGCCGATCGCGATCAGCGCGTATATGCCGCCTACCGCCAAACCGTTCACCAATTGCTGGAAAAACATGGGGCACACCTCCAAAAAGTTTTCAACCGGGGCGCCGATCCGAAACCAGCGCCCCGGTTCGATACGGCAAAACCGTTACTTTTCGTAGATGGCGAACTTCCCGTCCTTGACGACCAATTTGGTGAGCGACTTGTTCACGTCTCCGTTCGCGTCGAACTCCTGCACGCCGGTCGCGCCTTCCCAGCTCCCAAGGGAGTCGAGCGCGGCCTTGAGCTCTTCCCTGGTGCTGGCGCCGCTCTTCTTTATGGCCTCCGCGAGCGCGATCACGGAGTCGTAGCTCAGTGCGGCCCAAGTGCCGGGGATCTTGCCGGTCTTCTTAGTGTACGCGTCGATGAACTCCCTCACCTTCGGCGCCGTGACCTCGTGATAGAAGACGCTGCAGCACCTGGCCCCCTCCACAGCCGAACCGCCGAGCTCGAGGAGCCCGCTCGAGAAGAACCCGTCCGTTCCGAAAAACGGGGCGTCGAAGCCCAAGTCGCGGGACTGGGCGATCAAAAGCGCGCCCTCGTTGTAGATGGAGCCGCACATCACAGCGTCCGGGGCGGCCTGCTTCACGCTCGCTATTATCGAGCCGAAGTCCTTGGTCTGGCCCTGCACGTAGTTGGCCTCAGCCACTATCTCCCCGCCGTATTTCTTGACGGACTCGCGGACCACGTCGCGGACGCCAACGCCGTAGTCGGTGTTCTCGTAGATTATCGCGATTTTCTTCAAGCCCTCGTCGATTATCCACTTCGACATGAAATCGCCTTCGAGTGCGTCTGTCGCGGCGACCCGGTAGATGTACTCACCCGCTGTCGTGACCAACGGGGAGGTGACCCCCCAGCCAATGTCCACCAGGCGCCCCCTGTTGTATATCGGGGCTGCGGCGAGTATGACGGAGCTGTTGAACGCGCCCGCCACCCCTATTATGTCCTTGTCGCTGACGAACATCGTGGCGATGTTGGCGCCCTCCTTGGGGTCGCTCTTGTCGTCGGCGAACACGATCTCGAGCTGCTTGCCGTTCAGCCCGCCCGACGCGTTTATCAGCTCCATGGCAAGCTCGGCGCCGCTCCTGCCCTCCTGCCCGTCCTGAGCGGCAGCGCCGCTCACCGGGCCATACCAGCCAAACTTGACGACGTCAGCCGCGAAAACCGCGCTGGCGGACCCGAACACTAAAAAAGCCACGACCGCTAAAATAAACACCCTGTGCTTCGATTCAACTTTACGCATTTTTAACGTCACTCCCCCGACACATTTTAGAAATTTCACCTGCCACCCTAGCAAACCCCATCTTCGCCCGCAAATACCCATCGATCACCTCCCCCGAAGTAAGCAAATATTACTCATAAAATATTGCTTGTAAATCTAAAAAAACTTACTATAAATATAAAAAATATTATTTGTGCATATTACCACGAGAGTTTAGCAATATCAAGTTCGACGAAAAGTCAATTATGGACCACATGCCTGCCTGAATATGAAAAAAGCAAAGCGCCCTTGGCGTCGCAGCAAGCATAAGAAGGGAAGCGGGGAAAAATGCTTTAAAAGTTTTTATTTTAGTAGCAAAAGATAAAAATTAGTTCACTGCAATCCCGCCGGGCAACAACCCCAACGGCGGACAGACGCGATACGCATCTCGAAAATTTTCGGCGTTTCGTTCGTCCATAACCTTGACCGGCATCGCAAAAGCCCTAAAATAATATGCAAGAAGCGGTCCGGCAAGGAGGGAAA
>JAISQC010000165.1 GCA_031274465.1 Synergistaceae bacterium
AAAAAAGAACTCGACGAGGATATGACATCGCTGGTCGACATACTGGGCATCTGATGGTTTCATGCTGGGCTCCGTTTGCGCGCGAAAACTGACCGAGATCGCGGCCGGCGGCGACGCAAGGCGCGGCCCTTCTCTGCTTTGCGAGGACGGCGTGTGGTCGAGTGCGCTCGATCTGATGCGCAGGGCGGGTTCTGCGGCGATCATCTCCGGTTTCTATATCCCGTCTGCCTCCGCCCCGGAGACGGATGGCCCGACGGGCAGCGTGGTTTTGGCGAGGGCGTTGTCTCGCGCCGGCGTTCGCGCCGAGGTGTGGACGGATTTCAGGTGCGTCGGCGCATTGGCCGCTTGCGCCGACGCCATAGGGTTTCCGAGGGCGCTCGTGTCGGACGTCTCGCAATGCATGGCGTCTGCGGAATTGCCGGATCTTTTGGTATACGTCGAACGCTTGGGCAGGGCTGGGGACGGGGCGTATTATGACATGAGGGGCGTCGATGTTTCCGATTTCACGCCGCCTCTCGACGAATTCGCGCGATGCGGCGCCGCGCGCGTGATAGGCGTCGGGGACGGGGGCAACGAGGTCGGTATGGCGAATTACCGCGTTGCGCTGGCGGAGATGATGCCGAGCTACTCGGGTTGCCTTTCTTCGGTCGGCGCTGACGTCTGCGTGCCGGCAGACGTGTCGAACTGGGGGGCTTACGCCCTTGCTGCGGCTTTGTCCGTAGAGGTCGGGGAATGGCTTGCTCAGAGCGAGGCAGAGGAGGCCGCCATGCTGGAGGCATTGCGGAACGCCGGGGCGGTGGACGGGGTGACGAAGAAAACAGGCATGTCCGTCGACGGATTCGGCCTCGCCCGCCACTTGAAGGTCTGTTCCGAGCTGATGGGGCTGATGGGCTTGCCATGAGCGGAATCGTTCGGAGGGGGCGTGCTCTCTGATGGCGGATCACAGCCGCAAAAGCGCTAAATCCTTGGCACTGGCGGGAGTTTTTGTGATCGCGTTGATGGCGTGCCTCTCCTGGAGCTTTCACACCAACAATATCGTAGCCGGTTCCTTCCGCCTCGACGAAGTGCAGATATGCGAAGAGCTCGACGAAGATCTGAAGCCGGTTCGGGCTGACAGAAACATCCCGCTCGACGCGCAGCAGGTTTGCCTGTGGTTCGCCTATTCGCGGGCGAGAAACGGAGACTCCCTTGAAATTTCGTGGTCTCTCAACGAACGCATGATACAGAGGGAAACTGTGCGCTTGTCCGAGCGGAGCGGGACGAGGGCTTTTTATCTGCTCAAGGAGGATGGCTCCCCGCTCGACGCCGGTTATTACTCGGTCTCGATCAACTGCAATGGCAGGGAGCGGGGTACCGAAAGCTTCTCCGTCGCCTCAGCAGCCAAAGACGTGTCCGCAGACGTCCTCATATGGGACTAGCCCTGAGGCGGCGGGCGTGAGGGCGCAAAAAATTTAAAAGAGGCGAGCCTCTTGCTTTTTGTTGCATTGGAGTTAAAATCAGTGCAGTTATTTTTGATGGTACACATACATGCCGGTGTTGTCCCGAAGCGACATAAAATTAGCGCGCTTTTTCGCATTCACTCGCTGACGCATATCTATAACTCAGGTTCAAAGCCAATTGGGAGGCATATCTAAAACAATGAATAACACAATCGATCAGGACGACGCCGCACTGCAGGACTTAAACGACGCAAAAGAGGCTGTTGCGGTGGCGGATACGGCGGAGCTGAGAAGCGCGCCCGCCGCGCGCGTCGATTTCAACAAACTCGTCGCAATGCCGATCATCGAACTTCGCAAAGTCGCGCGCGAGCTGGGAGTCGCAAGCCCCACGACGCAGAGGAAGGACGATCTGATCGTAAGCACGCTCGCCGCGCAGTCGCTGCTGATGGGGTTCCGTTTCGGGGGGGGGACGCTCGAATGCCTTCCCGAGGGTTACGGCTTCCTTCGCCCCTCCGGCCTCTTGCCGAGCAACAACGACATATACGTGTCGGCCTCGCAGATAAGGCGGTTCGGTCTGAGAAATGGCGACGTCGTGTGGGGCATGGTGCGGCCGCCTCGGGACCCCGAGCATTACGAGGCTTTGATCCGCGTCGAGACTGTCAATTTCTCCGATCCGGAGGAAGCCCGGAGGCGCCCCATGTTCGAGGCTCTCGTTCCGATATTTCCCGACGAGAAGATATGCCTTGAGACTGAGCAAAAGAGGCTTTCCACCCGGCTCGTCGATTTGTTCGTCCCAATAGGCAAAGGCCAGCGCGCCCTCATAGTCTCGCCGCCGAAGGCCGGCAAGACCACTCTTCTGAAACATCTCGCAAACGCCATCACCATCAACCACCCCGAAGTGATAATGATGGTTCTGCTCGTGGACGAGCGCCCCGAGGAAGTGACCGATATGAGCCGCTCCGTGGACGGCGAGATAATAGCGTCCACGTTCGACCGTCCGGCCGAGGAGCATATGAGGGTGGCGTCGCTGTCTTTGGAAAAGGCGAAGAGGCTTGTGGAGGTCGGCAAGGATGTCGTGCTGCTGCTCGATTCGATAACGCGCCTCGCCCGCGCCTCAAACCTGATAGTCCCGCCGTCGGGCCGCACTCTCTCGGGCGGCATGGACCCGGCAGCTCTTTATTTCCCGAAAAAGTTTTTCGGCGCCGCGCGGAATATTGAAAATGGCGGAAGCCTTACTATAATAGGAACGTCATTGGTCGAAACGGGCAGCAGGATGGACGATGTGATTTACGAGGAGTTCAAAGGCACTGGCAATATGGAAATTCATCTGTCGAGGAAGATATCGGAGCAGAGGATATTCCCGGCGATCGACATCACCCGCTCCGGAACGCGCAGAGAAGACCTGCTCATGGGCGAAGAAGAGCTGCAGCGCCTGTGGGCCCTCCGCAGGAAGATTGCCAACATGGACGAGGCTGAGGTTTTGTCGCTGATAATGGATAAGCTGAAATCGACGGTGTCCAACAAAGAATTCCTTGGCACGATAAAGGTAGGGTAAGTTCGCTCAGGCCATGCCCGATCCCCGTCGCGCGATGAGGAGGTCGTTTTTTGAAAAGTAAAATACGCAAACTTAAAAAAAAGGTTTTGCTTGCCGCGCTGATCGTCACAGCCTCTCTGTCGTTCACATGTATAAGCTACGCGGGCAAGCGGGCTGGGACTTACTGGTACGTCATCGACTCGGGGGACGGGATAAACTCCGACTATTCGTCTGGGTACGTAGTTGTCGACGCCATAGACGCGCGAAACGGCGAATGGGATGGCATAGGGCCGTTCCAAGGCGACGGGCCGTCTTTTTCAAGCCCTGGGGTGGAGTTTTACGAAGAGGGCGAAACCCAAGGGGATGGGCAGGACGCAAAACAAGAGCCCGAGGCGGTTTCCGGGGATTGGAAGCCGATGACGGTCGAGGCCGGCGGCACGCTCTCAAAAATTTCCGAAAAATACGGCATTTCCATAGAAGACATAATGAAGGCAAACGAGATCACGGACCAGCACAGGCTCCGCGAAGGGCAAAAACTGTACATCCCCAACAGCCCGGAAGCGGTCGAAACGACGCTGGCGTACGTGACAGGCCTGAAAAACGAGGCGCTTGCCAAACTTAAAAACGCTTCCCCTGTCGAATTGAAGGACTATATAGTGAAAAACGGCGACACCCTTTGGAGCATCGCAAACGCCTTCGACCTCGACGTAAACACCCTCTTCGGGTGCAACAAAGTCTCAGAAGGCGACATATTGAAGGTGGGCGCTGTCGTCAAGGTTCCAAATCAGGATGGGATATTCGTCACGGTCAAAAGCGGGCAGACGGTAGACAAGCTCGCCAAGGAGTACAGCATATACCCCGAGGCGATAATGTCCGCCAACAGGATGGATGGAGCGTCTTCTCTAAAGCAGGGGGGAGAGATATTCCTTCCTGGCGCCAAGGTGGCGGCGTTCGTGGAGAGCAATGGCGCCAGAAGGGCAGTGGCTTCGGGCGTCAAGGAAAAAGTCACGGCGAAAAAGGGTTTTGGCTGGCCTGTCGTGGGCAAAATATCGAGCTCGTATGGATGGAGGAGGGACCCGATCCGAGGGAGAAGGGATTTCCACACCGGACTCGACATAAGGGCGCCGAGAGGGCGGCCCATAGTGGCAGCCTCCGCCGGCAAAGTGGTCCACTCCGGCTGGATGGGCGGTTACGGCAGGACGATAGTCATTTCGCATCCGGGAAATGTGACGACGCTTTACGGTCATTGCAGCTCGCTGCTCGTGAAAGCCGGAACTACGGTAAAAAGAGGGCAGAGGATAGCCCTTGTCGGCAGCACCGGGAGATCCACCGGCAACCACCTTCATTTCGAAGTGAGGTCCGGAGGGTCGCCGATGAACCCGATAAAGGTTTTAAGATAATATTTTCCATCATCACCCAAGGAGTGACCTTGTAGTATGGCCAAGTTTATTTTCGTAACAGGAGGAGTCGTCTCGTCGCTTGGCAAGGGCATCACGGCGGCGTCGCTCGGCACTCTTCTCAAGCGCAGGGGTTATCGCGTGTCGATAATCAAGATGGACCCGTATCTGAATGTGGACGCGGGAACGATGAATCCGTTTCAGCACGGGGAGGTTTTCGTAACAGACGACGGAGCGGAGACGGATCTCGACCTCGGCCACTACGAGCGTTTCATCGACGAACCGCTCTGCAGCGACAACAGCGCTACCGCCGGAAAGATATATCAGGAGGTCATCAGGAAGGAGCGCGCCGGCCGCTATAATGGCGGCACCGTCCAAGTGATACCTCACGTCACCAACGAGATACAGGAGAGCATACTGAGGGTGGCGTCGGATTACGACGTCGTGATAGCAGAGATCGGCGGAACTGTAGGCGACATCGAGGGGCAGCCCTTCCTCGAGGCCATAAGGCAGATGGCGGGCAGGGTCGGTCGGGCGAACGTGCTTTACTGCCACGTCACCCTGATACCCTACATAGCGGCAGCCGGGGAGCTGAAGACGAAGCCGACTCAGCACAGCGTCAATGAACTGCGGCGCATAGGCATCCAGCCCGACATAATAGTGTGCCGTTCGCAGTTCCCACTGCTGACCGAACTGAAGGACAAGATAGCCCTCTTCTGCAGCGTTTCGAACGACAGCATATTCGAGGCGATCGACGCCGAATCCATCTATGCCGTCCCCGTTTCCCTCCAGAGGCAGGGCTTGGATCGAATGGTGATCGCCAGGCTCGGCCTGCCTCAGGGCAAAGAAGTCGAAATACAGGATTGGCTGAATTTCCTCGAGATGCGCGCCAACCCGGAAGGGGAGGTCGAGATCGCCCTCGTTGGAAAATACACCGGAATCAAAGACGCGTATATGAGCGTAAACGAGGCGATACTGCACGCATCCGTCCACAACCGCGTCTCCGTCAAATTGCGGCACATAGAGACCGAGGAGATAGAAAAACTGGGCGCCGCGGTTGTCCTGAAGGGAGTGAACGGGATACTTGTTCCGGGAGGTTTCGGCTCCAGAGGGATGGAGGGCAAAATAGCGGCTGCCGGCTACGCCCGCGAGAGCGGGACGCCGTATTTCGGCCTATGCCTCGGCTTGCAGGCCGCAGTGATCGATTTCGCTCGGAACGTGGCGCAGCTCGCTCTGGCGAACAGCTCGGAGATGGATCCCGGAACGCCGAACCCCGTGGTTCACATGATGGAGGAACAGAAGGCGGTGAACGACATCGGGGGAACGATGAGGCTCGGAGCGTATCCCTGCCGCCTGAAGGAGGGAACGCGCGCGCATGCGGCTTACGGAGAGCCGGAGATACGCGAGCGCCATCGCCACCGCTACGAGTTCAACGACAGCTATCGGGAGAGGTTCGACGCGCTAGGGATGCGCGTTACGGGGCTGTACCCAGCAAAAAACCTTGCGGAGATAATGGAGCTGGCGTCTCATCCGTGGTTCGTCGGCGTGCAGTTCCACCCCGAGTTTTTGTCGCGCCCGCTGAGGCCGCACCCGCTTTTCAGGGACTTCATCGCGGCGGCGAAAAAAAATGCGGGATTGTGACGCGACGCCGCGATCTCAGGCGTCACTCCTCAAACTGTTGCGATAAAGGGGGTAAAGTGGAAATGAAACGTCTTTTGACGGTGATCTGTGTTTTGTCGTTGTCAGCCATATTTGCCTGTCAGGCTTGCGCGGCCGATGACTTGGAGGGCGAGACGGTGCAGCAAAGGTCGCTCGAACGCGTGGAGTCAGTCGTTTACGGCGCTCCGGGTTCGGGCGGGATGTTGATCAGGCTTGCCAGGGTGGAGCGCGACCTGTTCGGCATGGAGCTTCCCGGAACCTTGACCGAACGCCAGCAGGCGCTTTTGAACTTCGTGGAGACTGGAACCCCGACGCAGCCGTCGCTGATATTCAAGATAGGCGTGGCCGAATGGGTGACTCTTAGCAAGGTGAATCCGTCTGTATCTCTTTCGGACAGGATAGCTAACCTCGAGACAACGCTGGAAGGGGAGACTCAGGCGGGCGCGCTTTCATCGCGCCTCGAGAGGATACTCACGAAGCTCCTTCCAAGCGGCGTCACGTCGCTGTCCGTGCAGATACCAGCCGGGACGGTGTTCAAGGCGGCTTTTGCCAAAACCCTCACGGTGCGCACAGTGAAGGTGGGGGATATAGTCGAGCTGAACGTGACCGAGGATTGCATAACCGATGGGACGCTGGCAGTCGCGAAAGGGGACAGGGTCTTCGCGGAAGTGACCAAGGTCAGGCTGCCGCGCAGTTTCGGACGCACCTCCGAGATAGGGGTCGAATTCAGGGAAATTGAATCGCTCGGCGGCGAGTTGTTTGGCGTGACGATGGGCGAACGCGCTAAAAAAGCCATGCAGATCGACTCCGGCACGATAGGCGCGGTGGGCACATCGCTCGTGGGCGCCATCTTGGTGGGGCCGCTCGGGCTTGCGGGGGGATTTCTCGTCAGGGGAAACGACAAGCAGATTCCCGAAGGCTCCCTCGTATATGTCGAAACTGTCTCTGACGCTGGAGTGACTGGATATCCTACGTTCGGAGCGTCCGACCCCGCGAACGGAAATGCCGCCCCGCAGGGCGAGGAATCCCCTGATTTCGTGCCCATCGACGACGGCGCTTCCCAAGGCCCTCCGACCGACTCGTTCTGATCCATCGATGCCGGTTTTGGCAGCCGGATTGCAGCACATGGCGGAAGTGCATCGCGCATCGTTGACGCCGAAGGGTAAAATCAGGCGCATCCTGGCTTTGGGTTGCTTGTTTTTCATAATGGCGCCCACACTTGCGGCTTGCTCCGACGACAGGGACACGGTATTCGACCTGTTGGACGCGTGGACTTGCGTCAGGTGGGGAGAGGACAACATATCGTGGGTGGTGCATTATCCGGAGGAGATACTGGAACCCTGGGTCCGCTCGGAGGCCGAGCGGCAGCGCATGACGCCCGAGCAGGCGGAAGAATTTCGCAAATCGTTCAGCGACGAGCTGCGGCTCGGCGCCGCGACGGCGGTGTTGCTGTCGGTATACAGCAACGGGGCTTCTCCGATAAACCTCGCCCCGCTTGGGAAAAATATCGCCTTAGTCGATTCGTCCGGCAAGAGGATAGCGCCGATCGCTTTTGAAAAGAGGCTTGACGGCCCTATTTCGGGGCTTGCGCAGGGATTAATCTTCTTTCCCCTTCAGACGGATAAAAATTTCAGAATAGTGATGAGAGGGCTTGCCCCTGATCGCGAAACGAACTTTGCTTTCGCTGGGGCGCCGGGCGTCGGAAGCGCCATCGCGACGCTTCCGGTGGGGTCTGCGTCGCCGCCTCCCGCGCAGCGCGAGCCTTCGGGAAACGAAGTGGTCGTGACGATACCGACTAAGAGGCCTTCCTCGCCGGCCAAGCCCAAAAACCCGGTGCCGCCAGAGCCAGAAGAGGCGGAATCTGCCGACGGCGGGGAGACTTTCGAGCCCACTGTCCCGCCTGTCGTTCCGGTTAAGGAAGAGCCAGCAGAAGAGATTGCCGAGCCGGAACCGGCGCCGAAGCTCTTGCCGGCACAGGCGCTTGACGAGTACCTCCGCGCCTGGATCGACGGGGACGCGGACGCGATGTATGCCCTTCTCTCCGCCGAGTCTCAGGGGAAAATTTCAAAAGAGCTTTTCAGCCGGGACGTCATGTCCGGAGGTTTCAGGAACGCCCTGCGCTCCGGCTATAAGGTCGTCTGGTCGGGGGATACGGCAAAGGTGACCGTGGCGAAGAAAGTCCTGTTCGTGCGGACTCTCGAGTCGAGGCAGATCAATTTCACGACAGAGAACGGTTTAGCCCGTGTATCGTGGTAGAATGATCCTGTTGGCTGTATTGGCCGTAGGAATCCTGATCGGAGTTTATCTGAAGAACGACCTGGATCTCGCGAAATACGCCATGCTGCAAAAATTGCCCGACATAACCGTGGAACGCCTCGATTTCGCGCGCGTCATCCAAGAGAAAGAGTGGCATATAAAAGCCTTGGACGCGGAGAGCGAATCCGGGATGATCAGGGCTCGGTCGCTCGACATCGAAGTGACAGAGCC
>JAISQC010000219.1 GCA_031274465.1 Synergistaceae bacterium
TCTTCCGGGACCCTTTTCGCCATGGCCATAGTCCCGGGGATGCCCACCGTCCCGTTCTCTATCTTGGGCATTTTGATGGCGTTCCTGGCAAGGTCGGTTTTCCGCGAGGGCGAGCTGCAGAAGCAGAGCCCGGGGCACGACGCGAAGCGATCTCCCGGCGCCGCGTCAGGGCCGGGCGGCGCGCAGGGCGCGCCAGCAGCCGCGCCTGGAAGCCCCGAAAACGTGCTTCCGCTGCTGACCGTCGATCCGATGGAAGTGGAAATAGGTTACGCGCTCATATCGATGGTCGATCCGGGGCAGGGGGGAGACATGCTCGATCGGATAGGCACGATCAGGCGACAGATGGCCATGGACCTCGGGCTCGTAGTCCCGCCCATAAGGATACGGGACAACATACAGCTAAAGCCGACAGAATACGTGATAAGGGTGAAGGGCGCCGAGGTCGGAAGAGGCGAGCTGATTCCAGACCACTACCTCAGCATGAGCGTCGACCAGACCGACGACACTCTGGTCGGCATACCGACCATCGAGCCGTCTTTCGGCCTGCCGGCAGTGTGGATATCGCCGGAGGTGCGCGATCAGGCGGAGGCCATGGGCTATACGGTGGTGGACTGCCCGTCGGTCCTGGCCACGCACCTATCAGAAGTCATAAAGCGCTACGGGGCGGACCTCCTCACCAGGCAGGAAGTTCAGAGGCTGGTAGACCTCGTAAACGAGAGCAATCCGGCTGTCGCTGGGGAGCTCACCAGCGTGCTCGGCTTGGGGGACGTGCAAAAGGTCCTGCAAAATCTTGCGAAAGAGCAGGTCCCGATCCGGGATCTCGTCACTATTTTCGAGACGCTGACTGATTTCGGCCGCTTCGCCAAGGGCGTGGACTTCCTGACGGAGCGGGTGAGGGAGTCCCTGTCCCGGATGATAACCCTGCGCCTTCAGGACGAATCGGGGGTCCTGTCGGTGTTCGCGCTTTCCCCGAGGCTAGAGCAGAAGATAAAAGAATCCCTGCAGGGCGACTTGAATCAGGGGTGGCAGCTCGGGCTGCCGCCTGCGGAAGTGCAGAAAATCATAAAATCGGCCTCGGTCGCGGCCGAACAGATGGCGATGGGCGGCCTCACTCCGATAATCCTCGCTCATCCAGATGTGCGCTTTGTCGTCAGGAAAATTATCGAAGGAACACTTCCGCAACTTTTCGTTATATCCTATAATGAAATCGCTCCTGGCGCGCAGTTGAAATCTTTGGGGACGGTGGAATAATTGAAAGTCGAACAGCAGATAGAGTATGAGGCCAGAAGCGACGCCGAAGCGATCCAGGTCGCGCGCGACAGGCTCGGCCGCGAAGCGGTGATCCTGTCCAGCCGGCCCGTCAAGGTTGGAGGCATGCTCGGCTTTTTCAGGCGGAACGCGCTGTGGGTGACGGCTGGCATATTGGTTCCGGACAAAGAGGACAACCAGAGGGAGTCCCGCGAGAGGATGGTGGCGTTTCAGCACCTGCTCGAAGTGCGCAAGGCGGTCGGCGGGGCGGTCCCTCCGGAACAGGCCGCGTCGCGGGTCCGCGAGCCGGGGGTGTCGTCGGCTTTCGCCGCGCCCGCGTCTGCCCAGCCCAGGGCGGCGGTGCAGGCGTACGAGCTGAACAGGGCGCCGTTGGCGTCCGCTCCTGTCGTCGCAGCCGCTCCTGCGGCGCAGTCATCGACCAGGGAAGTGGACGAGATCAAGGAAATACTGGGCAAAGTGCTGTCGCGTTTGGAAAACGGCGCTTCCGCCCCGGCCGTTCAGGCGCCGCCCGCCCAATCTGAGGACGAAAACCTGAAAAAACTCGTCCTCGCCGACGTGGACAGGAACATTGCGGCGAGCGTGGTCTCCGAATACGCCAAAACTGGGGCGCGCGAGTCGTTCAGAAACTGGCTTCCGTCGGTGGTCAAAACGATGGGCGTCGATCCGGCCGGAGCGATAGGCGGCCAAAAGATACTCTTCGCCGGCCCGACCGGGGTCGGCAAGACGACCACGATCGCGAAGATAGCGGCCAGCCAGTCGCTGTGGAGCGACAGGAGGGTCGTCCTGATGACGGCGGACACGTACAGAATCGCAGCTGTGGAGCAGCTGCGCACCTACGCGAAGATCTTGGGCATACCCATAGAGATAACGGCCGACCCGAGGGATATCCAGAGCGCGCTGAAAAAACACAGGGAAGCCGACCTCATCCTGATGGACACGGCGGGGCGCAGCCATTACGACGATGGCAGGATAGGCGAGCTGAGGGCCCTTTACGAATCTTACGCGCCGGACGCGGTGCATCTCGTGATGGCGGCGAACATAAAATACCGCGACATGCTTAACGTCATCGACCGTATGGGCGTCGTCCCCCTCTCGGCCCTGCTTTTCACGAAATTGGACGAGACTTTCAGTTACGGCACGATCTTCAACGTCATGAGGGATTTCGGGCTTCCCGCGTCTTTTTTCACAGCCGGGCAAAATGTCCCGAACGACATCGAAGTGGCGAGCGGCGGCAGGTTCGTCGAGCTTCTGTTCAAAGAAACCCCAACGAGGAAAGAATGACATGAATCCGGTAATCATGCCGGCTATGCCGGTCCCCATCAACGATCAGGCAACGATGCTGCGGGAACTCGTATCCGACAAAAAGGAATCCGCCAAGCTTCAGGACAGGATAACCGGCGTTAGGTCGATAGCCATACTCAGCGGCAAGGGAGGGGTCGGAAAAAGCAACGTGGCGGTGAATCTCGCCCTGGCCTTGGCTGAAAGGGGGCTCGACGTCTCGATCCTGGACGCCGACTTGGGGCTCGCCAACATCGACATCCTGTTCGGGGTCGTGCCCAAGTTCAACCTGGGACATGTGATGAAAGGCGACAAGGAGCTGTCCGAGATAGTATTCAAGGTGGGCGAGAGGGTGTCCATAATACCGGGAGGTGTGGGCCTCCGCGAGCTTGCGGAGCTGGACGAGCAGAGACAGTCGTGGATGATAAACAGGCTTTCCTTTCTCGAGGAAGACACGGATCTGCTGATACTGGACACCAGCGCAGGGATACACAAGAACGTCTTGTCCTTCGCGCTCGCGTCGGACCTGTCGCTTCTCATCACCACCCCGGAGCCGACCGCCATCAGGGATTCCTACAGCGTGCTGAAATCCCTCTGCCAGACGTCCGGCGGAACGATAAAGATCGGGCTCGTGGTGAACATGGCCCTCGACGAAAAAGAGGCGTTTCTCGTGGCGGAGAGGATAATATCGGCCAGCGAGCAGTTCCTCGATTTTAAAATACCGTATTTGGGATGCGTCGTATGGGATTCGGAACTCAGGGAGTCGGTAAAGAAGAGGAAGCCGCTCCTCTTGGGAGATTCTCAGTCACCGTCCGTTCCGTATTTCAGGGAGCTGGCACGGAAGATATTCGATTCTTCCGAGGAGGGGCAGGCATCCAAAAAACGCCTGCGCAGGGATACTTTCCTGCTGCGCCTGCTCCGCCAGAGCGGAGCGAGGGAGAAGCGATAACGTGGCCAAGCAGATCGACGTCACTTTACAGGATTACACCAATAAGCTGCGGGTCGGGGTCAAGGGCGAGATCGTCATAAACGCCGGCATTTACAAAGGGCGCTACCCCTCCATCGTGGAGGACATAAAGGGAGACGCGGTCGGCCTCGCGCACCCGCTCATGTCCGGCGCCCTCCTCCCCGCTTACAGGGACCTCAATTTCGAGTTCGTAATGGAGGACGGGAGCGCTCTTTACGTGTTCAGCATGTACGTGCGCCGGGTTGAAATGCAGCTCGCGGTGCCGATAATGTGGGCAGGGCTGCTCGATTATCCCAAGAGGGTCCAGCGCAGGAGTTTCCTGAGGGTGTCCTGCCTGTGGAGCATACTGATCTATCACATGGGCCAGGAGCTGAACGCCCCGATGTCGGCCAGATGGCTGCCGGCAAAAGCCGTGGACATCAGCCTCGGCGGGTATCGCTTCAAGATCGCTAACGAAGACGCGGACGGCCTTTCGTTCGAGTCCGACGACAGGATACTCGTGTATTTCACGCTCTTCGAGAAGGAATACCTCCTGCAGGGCAGGGCGACCCGCATAGTGCACACCAAGGACGCGTGGGATGTTGGGGTTGGCTTCGACTCCCTTTCGCCGAGCATGGAAAAAAGGCTTTTTGAATATATAAGGCAGCAAGAAATCATGTGGCGGGATGAATGATGGACAGAGCGAAAAAAATCCGTGTTCTGGTTGTTGATGATTCGGCGTTTATGCGTAAAGTAATAGGGGATATCATCTCCGAAGACCCGATGCTCGAAGTGATCGGCCGGGCGCGCAACGGGAAGGAAGCGATGGAAGCCATCAGGTCCGATCCCCCTGACGTCATCACTTTGGATATCGAGATGCCGGGAGCGAGCGGCATCGAAGTCCTGAAGGAGATAATGGAGCACAAACCCATCCCGGTGGTCATGGTCAGCAGCCTGACCAAGGAGGGGGCAAACGAGACGATGCAAGCCCTCGACCTTGGCGCCGTGGATTTCGTGACCAAGCCGTCCGGGACTATCTCGCTGAATATGGAGACCGTCGGCGGCGAGTTGCGCAAGAAGGTCGCGGCAGCCAGCAGGGCGTCGGTTCACAGGACGTTCCAGACTGGCGCGGACTCGCCGGTTCGAGATATCCCTTCGCCGCACAGGGATTTGCAGCGCCGCAGGATGGAGCTGCTCGTCGTGGCGTCGTCCACGGGAGGGCCTATGGCGCTGCAGCAGGTCATCACCAAATTGCCGAGGGATTACCCGCTGCCGGTTCTGATAGTGCAGCACATGCCGCCGGGTTTCACCACCTCGTTTGCGACCCGCCTGAACGAGCGAAGCCAGCTGACCGTCATAGAAGGGTGCGACGGGATGCCGGTCCGAAAAGGCACGGTCATCATCGCGCCGGGCGGCTATCACATGCTCGTCGAGAAAAAGGGCGCGGAACTGGTCTGCAAGCTGGCTGAGACTCCTCCGGTCCGTTCGGTCAGGCCGTCGGCGGACGTCCTTTTCACGAGCGTGGCGGAAGTCGTCGGCGGAAACGTCATAGCGCTTGTTTTGACCGGGATGGGCAAGGATGGGCTGGACGGGACGAAACTGCTGAAGTCGAAGGGCGCTTACGTAATAGCCGAAAGCAAGGAGACCTGCGTGATATTCGGAATGCCTGGCGCTGTCATCGGGGCCGGGCTGTCCGACGAGGTTTTGCCCCTTTATTCAATAGCCTCGGGGCTCGAGCGCGTCTTGAAATGATTTTTTTAAATCCCGATAAATCCTCTTTTGGGTGCGTAATATAGATATCATCAGGACTTGGAGGCAGGGACAATGTCAGACAGCATGGATATGAACCAATATTTGGGCGCTTTTTTGGATGAGGCCGGCGATAACCTGGAGCATTTGAACGAGCTTTTGCTTTCCGCCGAACAGAATCAGAGCGACATGGGCATCATCAACGAAATTTTCCGCGTAGCCCACACGTTCAAGGGCATGGCGGCCACCATGGGGTTCACCTCCATGGCGGCGCTCACCCATTCGATGGAGGACCTGCTCGGGCTCGTGCGCTCCGGCAACCTCGTGCTGAGTTCCGACGATGTGGACGTCCTGTTCAAGTGCCTCGACACCCTCACTTCCATGGTGGACTGCATAAGGGGGGGCAAGAAAGACCAGGATATCGAATCCGACCATCTGATAAGCGTCCTGCACGCGCGGAGGGACCATCCGCAGGGATCGATAGCCGACGCCGTTCCAGAGGCGCAGGAGTTCATCGAGGAACACGCCGTTTCGGGCGAAGCGGCCGAGGGAGGCAAAACCAGCGGCGGCGCCGGCAAGTTCGGAAAACTCACAGATCAGGAGATGGATTGGATCGCATCGGCCGAAACAGCCGGGATGCAGGTTTATGAGCTGAAGGTCACATTGGATGAGAGCTGCATGCTGAGGGCGGCCCGCGCTTACATGGTCGTGACGCTGGTCGGCGACCTCGGCGACATAATAAAGACGGATCCGAGCGTCGAGGACCTGGAAAAGGAAGCTTTCGATCACTCTTTCACGATTTACGCCGCGTCCCGCGACCCGCTCGAAAACCTCATCTCCCAAGTCTCGCGCATCGGCGAGGTCAAAGAAGTAAAAGGCGTTGAGATCGACGTGAAGCAGTTGGAGGCAGATAGAGGGGAGGGTGCGGAAAAGCACGAAGAGGAGCCCGCTCCTGCCGCCGCGCCGGTGCCCGCGCCTGCGCCGGAACACGCGCAGGCACCCCATCCCGACGAGCATAAGGCGGCTGCCGACGCCGGCAAGCAACCGGCTGGCGGCAAGACAGGAAACAGGACGGTCCGGGTCGATATAGGGCGCCTCGACAAGCTGATGAACCTCGTAGGCGAGCTGGTGATCGGGCGCGCGCGCATCGAGCGCCTCGTGCAGGAATCCCGCCTCAAGGCATTCGAGGAGCCCCTTTCACAGCTGGGGCGGATATCCGGCGACATCCAGGAGCTAGTCACCAAACTTCGGATGGTCCCGGTGTCCATGGTTTTCGACCGCCTTCCGAGGCTTGTGCGCGATCTGTCGCGCCAGATGGGAAAGGACATCCAGCTTCAGGTCGAGGGGGCGGACACGGAGCTAGACCGCACCGTCATAGACGAGATAGGGGATCCGATGGTCCATCTGCTGCGCAACTCGCTGGATCACGGCATAGAAGCTCCGGACGTGAGGGAGGCTCACGGCAAGCCGAGGCTCGGGACGATAGTGGTCGCGGCGTACCAAGAGGGCAATGGGGTCATAATCGAGGTGCGCGACGACGGCGCTGGGATCGATCCCGAGAAGGTCAAGAAAAAGGCGATAGAAAAGGGCATGATAACGCCTGAACAGGCTGCCAGCATGACAGACGCCGAAGCGGCGCAGATAGTGATGCTGCCCGGTTTCAGCACTGCCGAAAAGATAACCGACCTCTCGGGTCGCGGCGTCGGCACCGACGCGGTAAAAAACAAAGTCGAGTCACTCGGGGGGCAGTTCCAGATATACTCCAAGTTCGGCGGCGGGACGAGGGTCGTGATACGGCTGCCGCTCACGCTAGCCATAGTGCTGGCCCTCCTCATCAAGGTGGGCGAGGAAACTTACGCCATTTCGCTGGAGAACGTCGAGGAGACCCTGCTCGTCCATAAAAAGGATATAAAATACGTTCACGGCACCCCGGTGACCACGGTGAGGGGCGAGATACTCCCTCTGTCCGACCTGTCGGCCATCATCGGAACCCCCGGCGAGCGCCCCGAAAGCGACGACACGCCTGTCGTGGTGGTTCGCGTCGGGCGAGACCGTTCCAGGGTCGGTTTCATGGTAGACTCTTTTGTGGGGCAGCAGGAAATCGTGATAAAACCGCTAGGGAAATTACTCCTCAAGGTCAAGGGAATCGCGGGCGCTACGATACTTGGGGACGGCAACGTAGCGTTGATTTTGGACGCCGCGTCTTTGTGATCGGGAAGGGTTGCTGGATGCCATGGACAATATTTCAGAATACACCAATATCCATATGGATGCCATCCGCGAGGTGGGCAATATCGGCACGGGGAACGCCGCAACGGCCTTGTCCCGCCTCCTCGGAAGGGTAGTGGATATGGATGTCCCCGTGGCGGAGCTGGTCCCCATCTACGAAGTCGCCGACCACTACGGGTCGCCGGAAACCCATGTGTGCGCCGTCCTCGTAAGGACCGAAGGGGAGTTCTCGTGCAGCCTCATATTTATGATAGACGAGGAAAAGGCCGATCTGCTGGCAGACCTAGTGATCCCAATGGACATATCTGGCATGGACGCGGAGTCTAGGCTTCAAATCAGGGACAGCGCCCTGTCCGAGCAGGGCAATATAATACTGGGGGCTTTTTTGAACGCGCTTGCCCAGATAACCGGGTGGGTCCTTCCCACCACCACGCCGGCAGTGGCGCGCGATATGCTGGGGTCGATAATGGACCTCGTGGCTTCGATGTTCGGGGTGATAGGCGATTCAGCCATGCTTGTCAAGACAAGCCTGCACATCAAGGAGCTGGACGAGGAACTAGGCGGGACCGTCATAATGATTCCCGACCCGGGGTCGCTTGAGACTCTGCTTGCAAAACTGGGGGTGCTCTGAATCATGGCGCAGCCAATCCACGTCGGTATGGCGGACCTGGTGGTTTCCAAGCACCCCGCGACGCTCGTTACGTTGGGGCTTGGCTCCTGCATTGGGCTTGTGATATTCGACCAAGTGTCCAAAACCGCCGGAATGGTGCATATAATGCTCCCGGACAGCAGGGATGCGAAGAACATACCGAAGCCCGGAAAATTTGCCGACACGGCGGTCCCGCTTCTTCTCGAAGAGCTTGCGAAGCTGGGCGCGAGCAAGGCGCAATTGCGCGCCAAGATGGCTGGGGGGGCGCAGATGTTCTCCATGCCTGGCAAGAGCGACAGCGCTATATTCGGCGTTGGCAGCCGCAACGTCGAGGCAACGACAAAAATGCTTGCTGCGGCGGGGATCAGGCTCGTCGCTTCCGACACAGGGGGAAGCAAGGGGCGCAGCGTGGAGTTCAGCACCGAGACTTTGAAGTTCATCGTGAAGACGCTCGGAACCGGCACTAAAGATCTTTAAGCAGTCAGGCGGCGCAATCGGCGGATTCGCGCCGGGAGGCAGGTGAGCGGAAGTGGATAATGAGGAACTTTGGGAGGCATACATGAGCTCTCGCGAACCGCGCCTGAAGGATGAGATTGTAAGGCGTTTCCTGCCGCTGGTTCGTTACGTTGCCGCCAGGATGTCAGTCAAGTTTCCGGCAGGGCTTGATTTTGAGGATATTTTGAGTTTCGGGGTCTTGGGGCTTCTCGACGCCGTGGATCGTTTCGAGCCTGAGAGGGGGTTCTGCTTTCAAACCTATGCGGTCCCTCGCATAAGGGGCGCCATTTTGGACGAGCTGCGCAGGTTCGACTGGATATCCCGAAGCGGCAGGGAGAAACTGCAAAAATTCGAGCGGACGCTCGAAAACATAGCGAAGACGCATGGCGGAACGGACGATAAATCCCTCATGAAGGCGATGGGGATGGATGAGCAGGCATACCGCGACCTGCTGGATATCGCGAGCAGGTCTTATATCGTCTCCTTAGACGACGTCCTCGCGCTCGAAGACGGGGACATGCAGAGGGAGGAAACTATAGAGGATGATCAGCCGAGCGCTCTCGACATCCTTGAACAGGCTGAAGAGGTCGAGTCGGTTGTGGAAGCGCTCAAAAAACTGCCCGAGAGGGAGCGGACGCTTCTGTCGCTGTATTATTACGAAGGCCTCACTCTCAAGGAAATAGGGCTCGTGCTCGGAGTGACGGAGTCGAGGGTCTCTCAATTGCATGGAAGGGCGCTTTCCCTTCTGAGAGCCGAACTCAAAGCGGCTTCCGCAATGTGACGGACTGGAGGGCGTGTCTATGGGTCAAGGATTTGAGATAAACCTCTCGGAAGAAGGCGTTTTCCTCGTAGTGAATCCGGACTGCTCCGCTTCGGCGGGAAACGTCACATCGGCATTGAAGGAGAAGGGCGTTTCGGATTACGATGGGAACGCCGTGAAAACCGCGCTCGAGAACAAGCTGGGCACTCCTGTCCGGGTGGCGGCCGCAAAACCCCCGGAAGAGCTTCGCGAGGCCGATTTCAGGATAAAAATATCGGAGGACGCGCTCACCTGCGAAATGTGGCTCATACCCCCGTCAGGGGCCGCTCCAATGCCGACCGTCGAAAACGTGAAAGGATTCATGAATTCGCACGGCGTCGTTTACGGCCACGACGAAGACGCCATACGCGAGATGATCACAGCTCCGATAGTCAAGCAATGGGTCGTCACCGCGAAAGGAGACGCTCCGAAAAACGGGCACGACGCACAAATAGACTACAAGATCGACCTGAACGTCCTCAAGCCTCGGGCCGTGGGGGACAAGGTTGACATGAAGGAATTGGGTTCCGTCATCAATGTGATCCAGGGCCAGGAGATAGCCGAGAAGACTCCAGCCGTCCAAGGGCAGGACGGCATGAGCTTGATGGGAAAGAAAATATCGTCGTACAACGGAAAGGACAAAAATCTGCCATCCGGCAAGGGGACGGTCATTTCCGAGGACAGGCTGCACCTTTACGCGGAATACGACGGGAACGTGATAATCAAAGGCGGAAAGCTGTCGGTGAACCCCGTTTTCGAGGTGCGAGGAGACGTGGACTACGGCGTTGGAAACATCGACTTCATCGGCCCTGTGACGGTTTACGGCAGCGTGAGGGAGGGCTTCGAAGTCAATTCGGGAAGCGACATGCTCATCGAAGGGGTTGTCGAGGGGGCTGTCCTGAAGTCTGAGGGGAATATGACGATAAAGATAGGGGTCCGCGGCACCGGCAAGGCGAAACTGACCGCCAAGGGAGACGTGTGCGTCGGCTACATAGACCAGGCTTCGGTCATGTCGGACGGCAACGTGGCGGTGGCCGAAGCGATACTTCACAGCGATATAAAAGCCCGAGGCGAGATAGTGGCTATGGGAAGCAAAAAGGGGCAGATAGTCGGCGGGACGATACACGCCGGAAGCGAGGTAATGTGCGATGTGCTTGGCAGCGAAATGGGGACGCGGACCGACGTTGTTGTAGGCGAGCTGCCCGAACTGGCGGAGGAGCGCAAGCGGAGCCAGGAGAACATGAAGCAGTTCGGGGAGCAGCTGGAGAAGCTGGACTCCAACATCTCGTTCCTCAAGGGGCTGGAGCAGCAGGGCCAGATGACCGATGATAAACGAGAGATGCTTGCGCGACTGACGAAGGCCAAGTTTCAGATAAAAGCGCAGCACGACGTCACGAAAAAACGCCTTGCCGATCTCGAGGTTTCGATGGAAAAAAACAGGGTCGAAGGGCGAGTGAGGGTGAAAAACACGGTCCATCCGGGAGTCACCATCACGATCAGAGGGGTAAGGTACATCGTTCGCGAAACGCTGAGATTCACTAAGTTTGTCTATGAGGACGGGGAGATAAAGCTGAAGTCATTTGACTGAGGCGGCGTTCCATTTCAGCGCATGAGGAGGTGTCTTCATGATTCGCCCTATAGAGACGAATCTGTCGCTTTACACAGCAGACCAGAAGGCGCATCAGATGAAGAATGACCCCAGCGCGCATCAGTTCCAGGCTATGCAGCAGGACGAGATAGTCAAGGATACGATGCGGCAGATGAACACGGTGCAGAAGCCGCCAGAATCGGATGGCGGCGTGAAGATCGGCGACCGGGATTCCGGCAAAAACAAGGGTGGCGGAAAGAAGAAGAAAAAGGGGGTCCTGACGATGGCCGACCTCGACGGGTCTCAGGAGGACGAGCCCGAGGCCGAGGAAAGCGGGCATTTGAACTTTCTGGCGTGACGCCGGGTATTAGATTGGCTTGCCGGAAAACGGATTTGTTTGGAATTTTGATCATAAGCCACGATGAATGAAGGAAGATAACTCGATGGAAAAAGGGAAGCAGCTGATCGGCTATCTGACGGTAGACGCGCAGGAAAATTATTTCAGAGGGGCGGCGCTCGTGACGGATTCGAGGGGCATCCCAACTGATTTCAGATATACCGAGCCGGTGCGCCCGACCAAGCTAGAGCGGATTTTGTACGGCAGCGCGCTCGACATATACCTGAGGGAGGATATCATACTGGACAACCTGCTTGGCGCGATCGAAACAAAGCCGTCGCTGTGGCTGTTGGAGGATGCGGAATTGATAGGCCCGGTGCAGAAGATATCGAGGACGCCGGCCATCGCTGTGGAGGCTTCCGCGCGCGCGCCGCTGGATCAAAGCGGACAATGCGAGCCGACGGCCGAGCAGGGCGTTTTCATGCTGCAGGCCGACAATATCAGCGCCCCGTTGCGCCTTGCCGTATCCGACGACAATATATCCAAAATCTCCCAATTCGCTCAAACCCTCACCAGTTCCGCTGAGGGGATGGAACTGCTGGAGCCATTTTCGCGCATACAGCGCGCTCTGGAAACAGTATCCGAGTCGGAATCCAAATAACAGGCAAATGCCTCGCCTGATCGCCGAGCTTGGCAGGAAACTTGGGCGCATATTCCTTGGGCGCATAGTCGTGCGCGGCCTTGGCGAGCTGCGCAGGCAATCTCCGTTGTGCGTCGCCACGCATTTCAGGGCCGCAGAGGTGCGCCCGCTGCGAACGGAGCCGAGGGTCCGGGCCGCGATGTTCGCGCAGTGGAAAAAGACCAGGGCGCAAAGCGCCGGCACGCTGCTGGGCGGATATGCCATAGAGCGTTTTCGCGTGAAGCGCGTCTCTCTTGGGAAAGCCAAAAAATGCGAGGTGCGGCAATACAAGCTGAACATAAAGCGCAGGGCGGCGCCGAAGCACTCCATGGCGCGAATCAACAGGGCGCCGGTTGTCAGGCACAACAGGCTCAACTTCCTCAAAAAAGCGCCGAAATTTGAACACGCCACGTTGCTGGCTTTTTATTCGCCGATATTTCAGGAAAAAGTTAAAAAAAGTGCGCTCGACAAGGCTAGCGGAAATTTATTATTCTGGTATGATAATGAACGTGTAAAAATCGGCGAAAAGTATTACCTGCTGTTGCTCAGGGTTTTCGGGGGCAAGGAGCCGCTGAAGTGGCTTTGGATTCAGGCCGGCAAAAAGGTCGGATGAGGGGTGGCGCCGAAAGGCAGACCCTCGCCCGACAACGAGCATCCATTCATATTAGGCTGGAGGTACGATTCATCTATGGGGGAAGAGAAAACAACGGATGCCACGGTCGTGAGCATTGGTGACGTCCTGAGCGGTACCGTGGAGCACATCGCTCCATACGGAGCATTCGTGAGGCTCGATAACGGGCAGAAAGCGATGGTTCATATATCCGAACTGTCCTACAATTTCGTGAAAAATGTCGGGGATGTGCTGACTCTCTCCCAGCAGGTGACGGCCAAAGTCATCAAGATCGACGACAAAGGCAGGATCGACCTGTCCATAAAGGCCCTTCAGATGAAGGAGCCGAGGCCGGTCCGCCGCGAGGAGGACTTTGAAAAAAAGCTCACGTCTTTTATGAAGCAGAGCGACGAAAAAATTGCAGACCTCAACAGCAAGGTCAGGGACTCGCGCGGAGGCAAGAAGCGCTCCGGCAAGAAATAAGCCCTCCCTGCGCCGCGTGGGGCCGTTCACTAAAAAAGACATGGGCTGCCTTGAGCGGTCGGGCGTTTGGGGCCGCTGTTCTGCGGAGATAATAACAGGGGTGGCGCGCAGATGCCGGCATGGGGCGCCGCAGGTTTTGGCCTGCGCTGCCGAAAAGCGCGGGCGCCCGTTCCCTACCGCTTTCTGGCTCGTATGCCCTCACTTGGTCCGCGTGTCGGGCCAACTGGAATCGCAAAACGGGGTGTCGGGTCTCGAAGAGGCTCTGGCGGGCAAAGCGAGGCAATGGAGGTGTTACCATCTGTTTCACGTCATTTTGCGCCTGGCGTCGGTGGCGCGGATTCGGAAAGTTTTCCTGAGATGTTATCGGCCCGGCCAATACCGATCGATGCGCAGGGGGGGCGTTGGGGGAATAGGCGTATCGCGCGGCCCGGGTCCGTGGCCGATCTCGGCAAAGTGCGTGCACCTTCAGGTCGCTTCGTATTTGGGGACCGGCGCGCATCCCGCCCGGGAATGGCTCACCGACATGATACCGGTCTGGGAATGCTCCAACGGTCTATGCGCAGCTAAATAATTATGCAAGGGGTGAAACTCATAATGAGATGTTCTGCGGTTTCAATTGTCCTGCTGCTGTCCGCCGCAATTGCCCTCCTGTACCCTGGAAGGCTCTTTGCGTCCTCTGCGGCTGTTTTCACGGTGAAAGTCGGCGAACTCAAAGTCAGCATGCTCTCCGAAGCCCAGAGGGAGAGCGGGCTTGACATACTGATAGGCGCTTCAAGCGCGGATGTCGCCAAATTCATCCCCTCCGAGAAATACCCGTCCGCCGTGGCGGCTTATCTGGTCGAGTCCCCAGAAGGCGCGATTTTGGTGGATACCGGCTTCGGAAGGGAAATCGACCGCAACATGGAGTACCTCGGGGTCTCCGCCGGAGACGTCAAAACGATTTTGATCACCCATGCGCATGGGGACCATATCGGAGGGCTGGTCAAGGGCGGAAGGGCCGCATATCCGAACGCGAGGGCGGTCATTTCCAGGCTCGATTACGAATGGTCGCCACAGGCGAGAGAGCATATAGAAAAATATGACGGGCGATTCGAGGCGATAACCCCAGGCGAGCTCGGCGCCGGCGGCGTCGAGATAATGAAGGGGGTTTCGGCTATAGCGGCATACGGGCATACGCCGGGACACACGATGTACCTGCTCGAATCGGAAGGCGAAAAGCTTCTGATCTGGGGAGACCTCACCCACGCGATGGCCATTCAGATGCCTCGCCCCGGCGTATCGGTCACCTACGACTCCGACCCGGTCGCTGCCGCCGAGGTCAGGGCATCCGTCCTGAAGTTCGCGTCGGATGGGAAAATACCCGTGGCAGGAATGCACGTGGCCTATCCCGGCATCGGCACAGTCGAGCCTGATCCAGAGAACCCGGGCGGATATAAATTCATTCCCGCATCCGACTGAAGCAAACGCGGCGGGGTCGCGAACGCGCGGCAAAACGCGCCGCAAAGCTTGACAAGCCATGAAAAAACTGTAGAATAATTGCTCGTTGGACGTTGGGGAATGGTGCAACGGCAGCACGCCTGACTCTGGATCAGGTAATCTTGGTTCGAATCCAGGTTCCCCAGCCAAAAAAGAACGCGGTCCCATCGTCTAGTGGCCTAGGACGCCGGGTTCTCAGCCCGG
>JAISQC010000023.1 GCA_031274465.1 Synergistaceae bacterium
AAAACCGACGTCCGGCATAGGAAACTTCAGATATGGGCGGTTCAAATTTGGACATTTCATATCTCCTCTCGGTTTTTATGGCCGAATTATATCATAAATCGCCGCAAAAACATTAAAAATAATCTAAAACAACAAGTAAAACCTTGAAGAGCTGTCTCAAACTCCGGTGCAAATATTCCTTCCGTGTCTCGGATAAGACCGCAGGCATCGCCTCGCGATCTTTGCCGCAGTTTTGACTTTTAACCACAGGTTCAAAATCGCGGGTTCCACCTTCGCACATAGATAGGGAAAAATAAGTATTAGTAAATAATTTGGGAGAATTTAGTGGGGGTTTAGGAAATTTTATTCTAGGGAAGTTCAAGGAAAAACGGCCCACGCCAAAAAATTCGACCAGCGGGCCATTCTTGTGCCCTTATAGATTCAACTCCAGATAAACGTTGTCCATCGCTTCTCTGTCAATCCCAATGTAGCGCAGAGTGACCCTGCTCGCCGAATGGTTCATCAGCTTTTGCACCAGCCCTATGTCTCCGCCGGTTTTTTTGTAAACGTGGTACCCAAACGTCTTGCGGAGCGTGTGGGTGCCCATATTTTCAAGCCCGACCGATTTTCCGGCCTGCTTTAGAATCCTCCATGCCTGGGAGCGGCTCAAAACGCCGCCCTTGCGCGAAGGGAACAGCGGCTCAGAGCTGCTGCAGCCGGGGCGCCCCGACAGATAGTCCGAGAGGGCTTTTTTCACAGCGGCGTTGAGCGGGAGGCGCCTCGGCTTGCCCGTCTTCTGCTCTTTCAGGCTGATGGCCGGGGAAATTTGGCCTTCCTCGCCCAGCACGTCCCCCACTTGCAAAGAGAGCAAGTCCCCTATCCGAAGCGCCGTATTGATGCCGATGACGAACAAAAGCCCGTCCCTTTTGCTCCTGCTTTTCAGAATTTTTTTCATCTCCTTGATTTTCTCCAGATCGCGTATCGGATCGACTTCCATCTCTGTCTGCCCCCATTTTTCAATTTGGCGGATCAGGAGAGATGATATTGACTCGTGCGGTAAATTGCAATGCGACATTTGATAGCTTGCTTTATCCGTTTCAATCATTGTTCACGGTATAAAACTGAAATACTTATTATGGCGATGCTATCAAGTTAAAAATATTTGACATTATAGCCCTTCCTTATATCACGGCGTCGCGCTCATGTCGGCGCAGCGACCGCCGGAGCGCTTCGCATCCCGGCAAGGCCGAGCGCACTTCTGCCCAAAAACCCGGCCCGTGGTTCATATGTTTCAGGTGGCAGAGTTCGTGAACCACTATGTATTCCGCGACCCGGTCCGGCAGCATGGCAAGGCGCGAGTTCAGAAAGACCCGCCCCGATGAGGAACAGGACCCCCATCTCGTCTTGGCGTATTTTACCTCGACTGCCCTCGGGCGCACGCCCAATTTTTTGGACCATGCCGGAATGAGATCCCGGGCGATTTTCTCGGTTTCGGCGGTGTACCACCACAGCAGGGTTTTCCTGCGGCCCTCCGGCGGCGCCGACACGATCAGGCAGTCGCCCGACGGCCTGACGCGCGCTCCGCTAGCTTCATCTCCCGATTCTAGTTTGAGCGGGTTTCCCCTGTAGAGGAATGTCTCTCCGTCGGCGTATGATCTACCTTGGCATTGCTCCGGCGGTTGTCCGGCCCCTCCGCGCATTTGTCAGAGCATCGACGCCATGGATCGCGCGGCCCAGATGCCAGACGCCGACGCCTGCACCACGCCCCTCGTCACTCCCGCCCCGTCGCCGGCCGCCCACAGCCCTTTTATCTTTGTGGACAAGTCCGGGGCCAGCTCCAGCTTCAGGCTGAAAAATTTGACCTCGACCCCGTAGAGAAGGGTGTTTGGGCTGTTGATGCCGGGTATTATGTGGTTTAGCGCCTCTATCATCTCCATTATCCCCTTGAGATGCCTGTACGGCAGGACGAACGACAGATCTCCCGGCTCCGCGCTGGCGAGCGTCGGGCGGACGAGGCCGCGGGCTATGCGCTCCGGGGTGGAGCGCCGCCCTTTTTTGAGGTCGCCGAGGCGCTGCACCACGATCCCGCCGGTCAGCATGTTGGCGAGTCTGGCTATGTGGCTGCCGTATCCTGTCGGATCGTTGAATGGTTTCGAGAACTTGGTCGAAACCAGTATGGCGAAGTTCGTGTTCCCGGTCTTGCTTTCCATGTCCTGATTCGAGTGCCCGTTGACCGTGAGTATCGACTGGCGCGACTGGTATTCTGTGGTCACCTCCCCGTTGGGGCACATGCAGAACGTCCGCACCCTGTCGTCGAACGTCGGGGTGTCGAACACCGCCTTTATCTCGTAGAACTGGTCCGTTATGTCCTTTGCCCACGCCGCTGGGATTTCCACCCTGACGCCGATGTCCACCGGGAGGGAGGCTATTTCTAGCCCGAGCTTCCGTATGGCTTCCTCCATCCACGGGGCGCCCTCGCGCCCAGGAGCGAGCAGGACGGAGCGCGCCTCTATTTCGCCGCCGCCCTCGAGCGTGACGCCCCTGACCGCCCCGTCGCTTCCGACGCTCACTTCGTGCACCATGGTTCCCGTGCGCACATCGCAGATTTCCATCGCCTGGCGGTACATGCTCTGGAGGATGTCTTTCGAGCGATCCGTCCCCATGTGGCGGATGGTGGCTGGGATGACCTCCAGCCCGGCCCGCCGCGCTAGGTCGATTATCCGCGAGGCCATTTCGCCCTCGGGCTTGAAAAGTGTCTTCGAAGCCCCGTGTTTTAGGAAGACTTCGTCAACTTCCCCTATCAGCGAGACGAGTTCTTTCCTTCCGCAATACTGCTCGAGGTTGCCGCCGAAATCGGGGGTCAGCGTGAGCTTGCCGTCGCTGAAGGCCCCGGCGCCACCCCACCCGCACACCACGTTGCACGGGCGGCACTGCACGCATTCGCGCGCGCCGCTTTTGAGGGGGCATGTCCTTTTTTCGATGTCGCGCCCCTTGTCCAGAAGCAGGACTTTTTTGTCCGAGCCAGCCAGTTCCCGCGCCGCGAAAAGCCCTGCCGGCCCGGCGCCCACTATAACCGCGTCGTATTTTTCACTCATGAATTTTCTCCCGCTATATCCCATGATGGCGGGCGCCGCCCGGAAGACGCGCCCTATTGAGTGATTATACACGAAAAAAGCGGGAGGCGTCATCGTGGCGTTCAGGGGCGAACTTGTTCGCAAACGTGGTAGTATATGCAGCAGGCGGACAAAGCATAGGAGGGATCATATATATGAAATTCGAGGTTTTGGATTGCGGCGCCAGGATAGGGCACAGGGAGGTCTTGGGGCTGGCCCTGTACGAGGATTTCGCCAACGAGGACCTTGCCCCCCTTCCATCGAGCATCGCGCTTCTCGCGTCGATGCAGATTCCGAGGGAAAAATTCAAGGCGAAAAGGGGCAGCACGCTGGTAATCCCCCTTGCGGACGGGGAGACGCTGTGCGTCGTCCTTGCGGGCCTGGGCGGCCGGGAATGCGCCCGCCCCGATGACTACAGGCTCGCCGCGTATCAGATAGTGAGGGCCTCCGCGGCGCGGGGGGCTTCGAGCGTCGCGCTCGCGGTCCCGGAGGCGTCCGAACGCCTCGTATCGCGCGCGATAGGGGAAGGGACGGCTTTGGCCCGCTACAGGTTCGAAAAATACCACTCGCCGGACGAAGATGACCGCTTCGTCGCGCCGGAAGACGTTACTGTCCTTGGCGGGAATCTGAAAAGCCTGTACGAGGGCTTTGCGATAGGGGAGTGCCAGTCCTACGCCAGGGACCTCGCGAACGAGCCGGGCAACGCGATCGATCCGGAGGTCCTGGAAAAGACGGCGCGCGGCCTCGCGCTTGAAAGAGGCCTTAAGGTGAAGGTCATCGAGGGCGAGCAGCTCTCCCGCGACGGGCTGAACGCCCTGCTGTCGGTCGGCAAAGGCTCCGCCGTGCCGCCGCGCCTCATCCACCTCGAGTACGCCCCAAAATCTCCGGTGGCGTCGGTGGCCCTAGTCGGAAAGGGGATCACTTTCGACAGCGGCGGGCTCGACATAAAGCCGGCTGACTCCATGGTCACGATGAAAGGCGACAAGACCGGGGCATGCGTTGCCATGGGCGCGATAAAGGCGGCTGCCGAACTGGAGCTTCCCGTAGCCCTGCACGCCGTGATAGGGGCGGCAGAGAACATGCCGGGGGGCAAGGCGTATCGGCCCGATGACGTCATAAGGGCGTACAACGGCAAGACCATAGAGATAATCAACACCGACGCGGAGGGGCGCGTCACGCTTGCAGACACTCTCGCGTACGCGTGCGCGCAGAACCCGGACTACGTCATAGACATCGCCACCCTCACCGGCGCCTGCGCTGTGGCGCTTGGGGACACAACGGCTGGGCTTTTCACCAACGACGAAAAATTCGCCGACTCTTTCCTGGCCGCCGCGTCATCGAGCGGCGAGAGGTTTTGGAAGCTGCCCATGGACGACGAGCACCTGCGCAAAAAACTGAAATCCCCGATAGCCGATCTCGTCAACTCGGCTGGGCGTTATGGGGGCGCGATCACAGCCGCGATGTTCCTCGAAAATTTCGTGGAGAAGGGGAAGCCCTGGATACACCTCGACATAGCCGCGACCGACTTCGTCAAGGAGCCGTATTCCTACTACATCAAAGGCGCCACCGCGTTCAGCATGCGTTCGATAGTGGCCTACCTCATCGCGCTATGCGAGGGCGGGGATAAATGAAAAGGCGCGTCCTCGCGGCGGCTGTTTTTGCGCTCCTGGCCGGCGCGCTCTCGGCCCCTGCCGCTTTCGCGGGGCCGGCGCTCAGAATAAGCGGCTGGGCGAGGCCGTTTAACCTGCCTGTGATGATGGAGCTCGAGAGCGGGGCATACAAAAAGGCTTTCGGCGAATTCGACGTATCCGTCGTCGATCTGCAAAGCGGCCCAAATCTGATGTCGGCGCTGGAAGCGGGCGAAGTGGACATCGTGCAGGGCATAGGCGACGCCGCGTTTCTTGT
>JAISQC010000003.1 GCA_031274465.1 Synergistaceae bacterium
AAGTCTCCGGCGCGCCTTCTGGTGTCGGGAATGGGCGACGCCCTCGCGACCTACTTCGAGGCGCGGTCGTGCGACATATCGCGCTCTAACACCATCAGCGGGGGCAAACCGTCGAAGACGGCGCTGGCGCTCGCCGAACTCTGCTTTGATATTTTGATGGAGGACGGCCTGAAAGCTAAAATCTCGATAGAAAATCATGTGCTGTCCACGGCGCTCGAGAACGTCATCGAAGCCAATACGTTTCTGAGCGGGGTTGGTTTTGAGAGCGGCGGCCTTGCGGCGGCCCATGCCATACACAACGGCTTCACCGTCATGCCGCAGACGCATTCCGCCTATCATGGCGAGAAGGTGGCTTTCGGCACCATAGCGCACCTGGTGCTCGAAAATGCCCCAGAGGATGAAATTTCCGATGTCATCAGGTTCTGCCAATCAGTGGGCCTTCCGACCACTTTGGCCGGCCTCGGCATCAAAGACGCCACCGAGGATGAGATAACGGCTGTGGCTGAAGCGAGTTGCGCGGCGGGCGAGACCATACATAACATGCCCGTCGAAGTAACCGTGGAAAAGGTAAAAGCTGCCATCGTAGTGGCAGACAGCATGGGCCGCGCGTAAGCGCCCGGTTAAAAACCCATTTGGCGATTGGGCCAGATGTGGCGCGATGCACTAAAAACTGCGCGGCAATTCTCCGCTGCCGCGCATTATTGTGATGTGTCTCGCATAATTGGTAGACCCAATTTTAAGAATCGCATAATGCCGTAAATGTGCCACAATTGCGTAAAATTCACGATTTTTTCAGATATTGGAGCACTTGAAAAAAAATGCAAAGAGGTGTATAAGGTATAATAATCAGACCAATGGAGGGCAATATGGAAATTTCTGTCAGGCCAATCAGAAAATACGAGAAGGTCGTAAACGCGATACGGAACGCCATATCGCGGGGCGAGCTGTCGTATGGTGACGCATTGCCCCCAGAGCGCGAGATGATAGAGCAGTTCGGGGTCAGCCGAGGGTCGCTCCGCGAGGCTTTCAGCGTGCTGGAGCTTCTTGGCCTGATCGAGAGCAAGCCGGGCAGCGGGCGGTTCGTCCGAAGCCCGCACGCCTTCCCCGAGGGGCCGGGCGCCGTCCCGCTCGAAGGGTCGGCGGTGCTGGAGCTGATGGAGGCGCGCCGCATACTCGACCCGGCGATAGCGTCCGAGGCGGCTCGCAGGGCGGGGCCTTCCGACATGACGCGGATACGGCGCGTGCTGTCGGCGACCAAGGAGCAGTTGGACGACGTGACGCACAGGGCGAGGTCGGATTTCGACTTCCACCTGGCCCTCGCAGCCGCGACGCAGAATTTCATCTTCGCCAACATCGTCCGCATGGAGTTCAACCTGATAATGGCTACCCACGAGCAGATATACGGGATGCTGGAGGACAAAAACGCTTTCGTCAGCGAGCACGAGGATCTGTACGAGGCGATAACCGTGCACGACTCGGATCGCGCTGGCCTCGTCGCGTCTCTTCACATAGACAGGATCTACCGAACGCTTCTGGGGGCCTTTGCCATGCAGTAGCTGGCCGCGGCCGTTCGAAAAACTGCAAATAATAAAGTGGAGGTGTTTTGAAAAATGAAGGAAAAGATAGCGAAGCTGCTGCCGGAGATCGAGTGGATCGGCGACAAGGGCTTGCGGGAGAAGGTCGTCGCGAGCTACGAGGACGCCCTCAAAACAGGGGGGTGGGCGCCGGAGGACATGGAGCGCATCCCGTTCACCCTCCTGATACCGGACTGCCCGGCGTCGTATCTGACCCACGTGCGCGGCGTGACGAGGATGGCGCGCCATGCGATGGAAGAGTTCAACTCGCTTTACGCCACGCCCGACGGCAAGTTCAAGATGGACAACGACCTGCTCGTCGCCGGCGCCCTGCTCCACGACATCGGCAAGCTGGTCGAGTACGAAAAGGCGCCGGACGGCAAGACGGTAAAGTCCCAGATGGGCAAAGACCTCAGGCATCCATTCTCGGGGACCGTAATAGCCCTGCGCAACGGGTGCAGCACCGCCATAGGGCATATCATCGCAAACCACGCACACGAGGGCGACGGTACGCTGCGCAGCCCCGAGGGGGTGCTGGTGAACAAGGCGGATTTCATGAATTTCGAGAGCATTAAGAGCTTCCTCGGCATGAAATAAAGACAGGGGGGGAATGAAAAGAATGGGCAAGACAATGATAATGAAGATAATGGAACGGGCCGCCCACAAGGAGGTGCATGTCGGAGAGCGCGTGTGGTGCGACATCGACTGGTCCACCGCCCGCGATTTCGGCGGGGCGAACTGCACGCTTCAGTTCGACGAGATAACTGAAAAACAGGGTCGGGTGTGGGACTCGGACAAGATCGCGTTCACGTTCGACCTTCAGGCGCCGTCGCACTCCGAAAAGGTGTCGAACAACCAGAAGATAATCCGCGAGTTCGCCAAACGGCAGGGGATAAAGCACGTGTTCGACATCAATCACGGAATCGGGCAGCACGTGCTGCTGGAAAACGGCCTGGTGAAGCCGGGCGACGTGATACTCGGCACCGACAGCCACATGAACCTGCTGGGCGGGGTCGCGGCGTTCGCCACTGGCGTCGGGAACACCGACATAGCTGCGTCGTGGCTCTCGGGGACGAACTGGTTCCGCGTGCCGGAGACGATGAAAATAGAGGCCACGGGCGAGTTCCAGTGCGGCGTCTCGATGCGCGACTTTCTGACCAGGCTGGTCGGAGACCTTGGCGCCGGTGGCCTCGACTTTCTGGCCGTGGAGTTCGCCGGGGACGCCATAGAAAGATCGACCCTCGCCGAGCGCATCACGCTCTGTTCCATGGTCACAGAGATGAGCGGCAAGATCGGCCTCATACTGCCGAACGGGCCAGTGCTCGAATGGCTCGCCGGGCGGGCTGGGCCGGAGGTCAGAAGCCGCGTCGCCTCGATAGCCCCTGACGCCGACGCCCCTTACATAGAGACCCGCAAATACGACGTCTCGAAACTGGAGCCTCTGGCGTCCTGCCCGGACGCGCCGGACAACGTCAAGACCGTGCGCGAGATAGCCGGGACGCCGGTGGATCAGGTTCACATAGGGAGCTGCTCCAACGGGCGGTTCGAGGACATCGCCGCCGCGTTCGCGGTGCTGGAGAAGAGCGGGTTCAAGGTCTCGCCGAGCGTCAGGACGATAATCACGCCCGCCACCAACGAAGTGATGAGGCGCTGCGCGAGCGAGGGCCTGATAGAGAAGTTCCTCGACGCGGGGATCGTCTTCACGAACCCGACATGCGCGCTCTGCACCGCCGAGCATTACGGCGCGCTGCCAGGCGGCGACGTGGGCTGCTCCACCACCAACCGCAACTTCATAGGCAAGGTCGGCAAAGGGAGCCACACCTATCTCCTGAGCCCGATGACGGCGATGGCCACTGCTGTCAAGGGCGTCATCACCGATCCTCGCGACATAATCTGCTAGGGGGCGATTAGAATATGAGCGAAATTTTGCGCGGGCGCGCGTGGGTGTTTTCGGACGACGTCGATACCGACCTGATCTATCACAACAAATATTTGGCGGAGACAGACCCAAAGAAGATGCCGCAGTATTCGTTCGAGTACTATCCCGGCAAGGAGAATTTTGCCAAGGAGGTCAAGCCGGGCGACTTCGTGGTTGCGGGCAAGAATTTCGGCTGCGGGTCGAGCCGCGAGCACGCGGTGTATTGCCTCAAGGAAGCCGGGGTCCCGGTCATCCTGGCCGAGACCTGCTCCCGCATATACTACCGCAACGCTATAAACAACGGCTATCCGGTGCTGTTCGTGAAGGGGCTGTCCGAGGCGATCAAAGCGGGTAAGATAAAAGACGGGGACGAGCTGGAAGTCGAGCTGGGGACGGGGACGATAAAGGACTCAACGAGCGGGTCCGCGTTCCACGGCGACGCGGTGAGCGACCTGGAGCGCGACATCATGTCGGCCGGCGGCCTCATCCCGTATCTGAAATCCAAGAAGAAGTAGGTGAAGGCGATGGGCTACACATTCGCGGAAAAGGCACTGGCAAGGGCCGTGGGGCATCCGGTGAGCGCAAACGAGGTCGTAACCGTCGAGCCGGACTTCTGCATGAGCCACGACAACACTGGGCCGATATCGCGCACGTTCAAAAAGATCGGGGTTAAGAAGGTCTGGAAGCCCGAACGGCTCGTAGTCATACTCGACCACGGGGTTCCGGCGCCGTCGAGCGACCACGCGGTTAACCACAAGGAAGCGCGCGAATTTATGAAAGAGCAGGGCGCGCCCCATTTTTACGACGTGTCCAGCTCCGGCGGGGTCTGCCACCAGAAATTCCCCGAGGAGGGGTTCGCCCTGCCGGGGCAGATAGTGATCGGCAGCGACAGCCACACCTGCACCTACGGGGCGTTCGGAACGTTCGCCACGGGGATAGGGCGCAGCGAGATGGCAGCGGCATGGGCTACGGGGAACATCTGGTTCAAGGTCCCCGAGAGCATGAAGATAACCGCCACCGGCAGGCTGAAACAGGGCGTGTCCGCCAAGGACTTCATCCTCAAGGTCATGGGCGACGTCAAGTCCGACGGCGCGGACTACATGAGCGTGGAATTTCACGGCGACGGCATAGAGGGCATGAGCATCTCCGAGCGCATGACGCTATGCAACCTGGGCATCGAGATGGGCGCCAAAAACGCCGTGTGCCGGCCGGACCAGAAGGTGCTGGATTACATAAAGGGTCGCGAGAAATCCGCAGACTGGGAGGCGCTGTGGGCTGACCCAGACGCGGCCTACGCCAAAGAGCTAAAATACGATTTGGGCGATATAGCCCCCGGCGTCGCCAAGCCGCACACCGTGGACAACTACGCGCCGATCGGGGAAGTCGCGGGGACGGCGATAAATCAGGCGTTCATCGGAACCTGCACGAACGGGCGCATCGAGGACCTTCACGCCGCGGCCGAGGTGCTGAAGGGCAAGCGCGTGGCGGTGCGCACGATAGTGATCCCCGCCTCGTGGAACATCTACAGGGAGGCCATGCGCGACGGAACGCTCGACGCGCTCCTCGACGCCGGCTGCATCGTCTGCAACTCCGGCTGCGGGCCGTGCCTCGGCGCGCACATGGGAACCTTGGCGCCGGGCGAGGCGTGCATATCAACGGCGAACCGCAACTTCAAGGGCCGCATGGGAGACAAGGACAGCTTCATCTACCTTGCGAGCCCGCGCACCGTAGCGATGAGCGCGCTCGCCGGCAAGATCACCGATCCCAGGGAGGCGTTTTAGCATGAAGATAAAGGGGCGCGTATGGAAATACGGCGACGACGTCAACACTGACGTCATCTTCGCGGGGAAATACACGTACACGATCAAGGACCGCGCCGAGATGGCGAAGTATGCCTTGGAGGACCTCGACGCCGACTTCACGAAAAACGCCCACGCGGGCGACATCATCGTGGCAGGCAAGAACTGGGGCTGCGGGTCGAGCCGCGAGCAGGCGGCCATCTGCCTCAAGGAGCGCGGCATCGGGGCGATAATCGCCAGGAGCTTCGCCCGCATCCACTACCGCAACTGCCTAAACGAAGGGCTGCCGATAATAATAAGCTCCGAAATTCAGGCCCTCGTGGAGAAGGGCGACGAGGTGGAGATCGATTTCGACGCGGGCGAGATAACGGCTGGGGGTAAGAAGATAAAATTCCCGCCGTACCCAGAGTTCGTGCAGGGGCTGGTGAACGACGGAGGGCTATTGCCCCACGTCAAAAAATCGCTCGGGCTGGCGTAGCAAAGCCGCGCTCCTGGGAATTTGCCCGGGTGAATCGGGGAAAATACGTATTTTGTACTTTGTTTTCTTGTATTGTGATACAATAATCCCTTCAATAGGTTTTTTAATTGGAGGGTATGGGCATGAGTTCGAACGAAATAAGCGGCAAAGAGGCGAAGGGGAAGGCCGAGGCCCTGCTTGGAGGCGCCAAGACCGTGTATATGGGCACGAACGGCTCTCACGGGCACCCCAATGTGAGGGCGATGATGCCGGTAAAAGTGGATGGCGTGAAGGAAATATGGTTCGCCACCGATCTGGAGTCGAGCAAGATACTGGAGCTCGCCAAGGACAGCAAGGCCGTCATCTACGTACAGGCCCCGCGCAACGCGGGCGAGTGCAGGCTGTGGGGGCATGTCGATATACTCGACGACAGCGAGTCGAGGAAAATCGTCTGGCGCGACGAATTGAAGAAGCACTTCCCCGATGGGGCCAATTCCGCCAGATTGCGGGTCTTGCGCTTCAACGTGTCTAACGGGGTTTATTGCAACAAGAGCGGAAAGATAGGGGAATTTAAAAACTGACCGCGGGCCGGGTCCGAAGCTTCCCGGCCTGCGGAACGCAGGAGGGGGTTTTGCTGTGCATCGCGATGTAATGAGGGTTAAGGAACAGAAGGACCGTTACAGGGTGTGCTACATGTCCGGGGACGACTCCGGATACGACATGATGGAGGGCGCTCTGCTGGTCCTCGAGGCGATGAACCTGCCCATCGACTGGGTGCGGGCCGATCTGGGCTGGAGCATGTGGGAGAAGTCGGTGGCGAAGTTCGGCGAGGGCGACCCTAGGTGCAACACGGTCCCCCCGGAGACCATAGAAGCGATCAGGAACACGGACGCCACCCTTATGGCGGCCATCACATCGAAAGCCGGCGTCAAGGGCTTCAAGTCCGCCATCCTCCAGATGAGGCAGCTATTCGACCTGTACATAAACCTGCGCCCGGCAAAATCCCTGCCAGGCATAGGGACTCCGCTCAAAGGCGATCCTAAAATCGACATAGTTATGTTCCGCGAGAACACCGAGGACCTTTACGCGGCGGTCGAGTTTTACCCGCTGCCCAAAGAGCAGTTCGACCTTCACCCCGGCATGGAGCGCTTCAAGAAGTGCAGCGAGGTCGCGGTCTCGTGGAGGGTCTTCTCCAAAGAGGGCTGCGAGCGCATAATCCGCGCCGCGTTCGAGTACGCGCGCAGCACCGGGCGCAAGACCGTCCACTGCGGGAACAAGGCAAACGTCATCCGCCAGACAGACGGGATGATGAAGCGTATTTTCCTAGAAATAGCCAAGGAGTACGAGCAATACGGCATAAAAGGGATAGAGGAGAACGCAGACGCGACGGCGATGTGGCTCATCAAGAACCCGCAGGACTACAGCGTGGTGGTGGCGAGCAACGTATTCGGCGACATCCTGTCGGACGAGGCGAGCCAGCTCACCGGCGGCCTTGGGTTTGCCCCGAGCGGCAACATAGGCGAGAGCACGGCGCTCTTCGAGCCGTCGAGCGGGTCGGTGCCGAAGTACGCCCACAAATACCGCGTGAACCCGTCGGCGATGCTTCTCACCGCCAAGATGATGCTGGAGTACCTCGGCCTCGATGCCGAGGGGGCGAAGATCGAGCGCGCTATCGGCGAGGTGCTGGTCGAGAGCAAGCCGGGAACGCTCACCTACGACATACTGCGCGATTTCAGAGGCGACCCCGACTGGGAGAAAAACGCCGCGTCCACAATCGACATGGCGGCCGCCATAGCGCAGAAGATCGACCCGAATTTCAAAGGCGCCCGTCTGGATGAAGCGCGCAGCAAAGTGCGCGGCATGTGCGACTGGACGAAAACGGTCGGCTTCGAGTAATACGGCTACAGGTTCAAACTGCGGATTTCACCCGCGCCCGCTGGAGAGCTCGCTCTTTGGCGGGCGCCGTGTTGCTGACTTAAACCTTTGGCCTTAGTTTCCTCTGGGAGCTAATGCTTTTACCTCCCTCATTGGAAGAGGTAAAAGCGTTTAAACTCGCCGTTTTTGATGTTTAAGTTAACGCCTATGGGGTGGAATCCATGGTCTTGAACGTGCGGTTTTAGGGTTTTCGAGGTCCCTTGACAGCTCGTTTTTTTCTGCTAGGGTTTTGGTGTGAAGCGAGCCGGGAGGCGATGATTTTGGCTTTTGGGCCCGAACTGGTTTTTGCCCAGGCACTCGAGATATCGTGCGAGTTCGCGCAAAACAGGGTGAAGCGCGCCATTGCCGGCGACTGTTGGGTTGTCTTGGAGTTTTCGCGGGACAGATCCCTTTTGTTTTCGTGGGATTCGGAGCACTACGGCGTCTGCCGCACAATGCCGGGGGAGATAAGGGAGCTGGAGGGGGCTTCGTCATCGCGCCCCACTCTCCTCGACGCGGTGAGGGCGCATATCGTCGGCGCCGATTTGTCCGGCGCCGCTCAGATAAATCGCGACAGGGTGATGAAGATCGAGTTCCGCAGGGTCATCGGGGCCGGTTTTTTCCAGACGCGATTTGTGCTGTTTGAGGCGTGCGGAAGATACAGCAACATGATCATACTCGACGAGGACGAGCGGGTAATCGAGGCGGCAAAGCACATAATGCCCGACTCCAACAGGTACAGGTCCGTGATCCCCGGGCACCGCTACGCCGCCCCACCGGAGGTGGGCGCGACGCCCATCGACGAGTTCGACCCCGCGCAGGGCCGCGCGTGTGACATCGATGCCCTGCGCGGGCTAGGGAAACCACTGATCGAGGCCATAAAACAGCTTCCGCCCTCCGATGCCGCAGAATGCCTCGATTATCTCAAAAAAATGGAGGGAATGTCCGTCCTCCAGGTCTATCCGGCGTCGGGAAATTACGTCACGTCCTGCCCGCAGATGTTGCCCGGCGCGCGCGCTCTCGCGGACCGCGACGCGCTGTCCGCCGCGCGGCACGTCGTGGCGCGTCCGCTGATGGGCCGCAGGGTTGCCGCCTGCAGGAAGAAAATCTCGTCCCGGCTCGACGCTATGGAACGGGCCAACGACAAAAAAATAGCCGAGTACTCGTCTCTGGCCTCTGGCGCGGGAGAGGTCGAGCAGTTGAAGCTCGAAGGGCAGTTGATACTGGCAAACGCCCACGCGATACCCAGCCGCGCCGCTTGGGCGATTTTGGCGGATTGGACGGCGGAAGGCCCGGTTGAGCGGCGCGTAGCCCTCGATCCGGCGAAAAACGCCTCGGCGAACGCGGAGGCCCGCTTCGTGAAATACAGGAGGAAAAAATCGGCGCTCCGCGTTGCGAGCTCGATACTGTCGGAGCTGTATATTAAACGGGAGGAAATAAAAGAGCAGAGGGTCTTGCTCGCGTGCAACGACGACTGGAACTGCATGAGCATGATGCTGGAGGAACTAGGCGCTGGCGCGCCGCAGACTGCCCTCAAACCGGGCGCGGGCAAAAAACCGGCACACATCCCGCCTCACAAGAGGGTCGAGTTGCCACTGTCGGGCGCTATCATTTTCTGCGGGCTGTCGGCGCGCGGCAATCGATATGTCACCTTCAAGCTGGCAAATGGGGACGATTTGTGGTTCCACGTCCAAGGGACGCCGGGCGCGCACGTGATTTTGAGGTTCGGCGAGAAGCCGGACGGCGAGTCGAGGGAGCAGATGATCGAAATAGCGGCGTCGTGCGCGGCCTATCACAGCGCGTGCCGCGACGGGGGCCGCGTCCGCGTGGATTACACGGAGCGCAAGCATGTGCGCCCGATTCGCGGGGAAGGCCCGGCAAACGTGACTTACAAGGAGTTCGGAACCGTCATCGCCGATGATCGGCTCTGGCGCGAGAGCGAATCGCAAGAAGGCAGTCTTTCAGATCGTCGGGGATGAGGCTTCTGAAAGCGATGCGGCGCCCGTCCCTTGGGTGCGAGAAGGACAGCTTCCACGAGTGCAGGAAAACCCGCGGCGCGCCGAACGGGCTCTTCCTCGACGGCGCGTAGAGCGCGTCCCCCACGAGAGGGCACCCTATCGATGACATATGCACCCTTATCTGATGGGTCCTGCCGGTATGGATGGAACACACGGCAAGGCTGTAGCTCCCGTCGTCCCATATGACTTCGTAGTCAGTCACCGCATCCCTCCCGTCGCTTCGCACCTCCATCTTCTTCCCGCACTCATGACGTCCGATCGGCATGTCTATGCGGGCGGCCTTCCTCTTGGGCGTGCCGTGGCAGAGGAAAATGTATGTCTTTTCCACCTTGCGCGACTTGAATTCCCCGTACAGCTTTTCCAACGCCAGCCCATTGCGGGCCACGACCATCAAGCCCGATGTCGTTGCGTCGAGCCTGTGGACTATCCCGGGGCGAAGGGTGCCGTTCATGTTGCCGAAGCTTGGAAACCGATGCAGCAGGCCATGCACCAGAGTGCCGTGAAAATGGCCCGGCGCCGGGTGAACGACGAGGCCCGGGGGCTTGTCAACGACAATTATGTCCTCGTCCGAATAGGCTACGCCGAACGGGACATCCTCCGGCTCGAGGTCGAGTTTTTCCGGCGGTGGGATTTCGATCCTGTAGCGGTCGCCGAGCGCGATTTTTTTCGACGGCTTTACCCTTTGCCCGCTCAGCGAGACGACCAGCCCATTTTTGACCAATTGCCCCGCGTACGACCTGCTGACGCCCAGTTCCAGCGACACGGCGTAGTCGAGGCGGTGCCCCGCTAATTCAGTCGTTGCCTCCATGTCGTGCGAAACTGGGGAAGTGGCGTCGGGCGCGCATTCCTCGCCGGAGCTGGCGCAGCAATCCGCCGCGTCACTTTCCAAGGTTTCGCAGCGCATCCTCACAGCGGCAGCAGACCTCTTGGGCGCCGACCTCCGGCCGGCGCTTCCAGCACCTCGGGCATTTTTCGTCCCAGTTTTTGCTGACCCCTACCGAAATGCCGGTGAGCGCGTCCTCATACGTCACGTCCACCGCGAGGGGGGCGTCGGTTTTTTTGAAACGGGAGACTATCGTTATGGTCTCCCATTCTTCCTCTGACATTGACGCCGGAACGTCGTGGCAGTCGCCGAACGCGGCCCACACGGAAGCGTCGAGCGAGTGGCCGATGACCCCTTGAGAGCGGGCCGCCTCGAGGGCCCTCGTGATGGCCCCGCGGGCTTCCATTATCTTGTCCCATCTTTCCGTTATGGAGGCGTCGATGCCGTCCATGGAAGGCGACGGCCACTCCGACAGATGGACGCTCTCGGGCAGAGACGGGTCCATGCGCCGCATCTCGCGCCATATCTCCTCGCTCGTGAAGCAGAGGATGGGGGATATCATCGTGGCGAGCGTCGAAAGGATCTCCCACATGGCTGATCTGGCGCACCTGCGGGGGTGCGAGTCCGCCCTGTCCGCGTAGAGTTTTTCCTTGGATATGTCGATGTAGAAGGCGGATAGCTCGTTGTCGCAAAATTGGTGTATTTTGAACATCGGCAGATGGAACTCGTAGGCGTCGAAGCCCACGATGGACTCTTCGACGAGCTTTGCGAGCTTGGCGAGTATGTACTTGTCCACTTCCGTCAGCTCGGCGTGGGGGATGGAGTCCCGCGCCGGGTCGAATCCGTTGAGGTTGGCAAGCAGGAACCGCGATGTGTTGCGGATTCTCCTGTACGACTCCGCCAGATTTGAGATTATGGCCTGCGATATGCTTATGTCGTTGCGGTAGTCGGTCGACGCGACCCACAGGCGCAGGATGTCGGCGCCGTACTTTTCCACTATCTCCTGCGGCATTATCGCGTTGCCGAGGGATTTCGACATCTTCCTGCCCTGGCCGTCCACAGTGAACCCGTGGGTCAGCACGGCCTTGTAAGGTGCGTGGCCTCGGGTCGCAACGGAGGTCAGGAGCGAAGACTGGAACCATCCCCTGTGCTGGTCGCTCCCTTCGAGGTACATGGCGGCCGGGAAACTCAGTTCGGGCCACATGGCGGGGTTTTCGAGCACGCCTCTGTAGCTGCACCCCGAGTCGAACCAGACGTCCATTATGTCTTTCTCGCGGGACAGGTTTTCGCTGCCGCACTCCGGGCAGACGGCGAGACCGCCGAGCAATTCTTTGGGGGACGCCTCCCACCAGTAGTTGCTGCCGCGTTCCCGAACGAGGCTCGCCACGGCTCTGATGCGATTCGGCGTGAGTATCACCTTGCCGCAGTCATTGCAGTAGAATGCCGGGATCGGAACGCCCCATATCCTCTGCCTGCTTATGCACCAGTCGGACCTGTCGCGGACCATGTTGGATATCCTGTCCTTGCCCCACGACGGGACCCATTCGACTTCGTCGTCGATGCAGACCAGCGCCCGGTCTTTGAATTTCGAGACCGCCACGAACCACTGGTCTGTGGCGCGGAAGATGACCGGTTTCTTGCATCTCCAGCAGTGGGGGTACGAGTGGGTCATCTTCAGTTTGCCAAGCAGTCTGCCGCTTTCGGCAAGCGCGTTGAACACGGCTTTCGACCCGTCCTCTAGCGACATCCCCCCGACGAGTTCGGTGTCCCCGTAGAAAAACCCTTTCGAATCGACCGGATTGTATATGTCGAGCCCATACCTGACGCCGGTCTCGTAGTCCTCGACCCCGTGCCCGGGCGCGGTGTGGACGCAGCCGGTTCCGGCATCCAGCGTGACGTAATCCGCGAGGACGAAGGGTATCTTCCGCTTGTCGTAAAAGGGATGCACCGCCTTCAGCCCTTCGAGCGCGCTGCCCTTCAGCTTCAGTATTTCCTCCCCGAAATTGAGCCCGATGGCGCGCGAGACTTCATCGCGGAGGGATGTCGCAACAAGATAGGCCTTGCTCCCAGATTCGAAGAAAGAATAATCGAAGTCGGGGTGTACGGCTACCGCGAGGCTTGCTGGAAGTGTCCACGGCGTCGTGGTCCAGATGATGACGCTCACGTCCCTGTCCTTTAGATGGGGGAAGTTCTCGGAAGCCGCGCGGAACGGATACGACACGTATATGGAGTCGGACGTTTCATCCTCGTATTCTATTTCGGCGGCGGCAAGCGCCGTCTCACAGTCGATGCACCAGAATATGGACTTGCGCCCCCTGTAAACGAGATCGCGTTCGGCCATATCGGCCAGCACGTTCATCTGCGCGGCCTCGTACTCCGGCCTGAGCGTTATGTACGGCTTTTCCCAGTCGCCCATGACCCCCAGCCGCCTGAACTCTTCGGTCTGCACCTTCACATATTTCATGGCGTGTTCGGCGCATCTTTTGCGAAGCTCGACCGGGTCTATGGAGTCGGCTTTTATTCCGGCGTCCTTCAAGACCTTGTGCTCTATGGGCATCCCGTGGGTGTCGAACCCAGGGACGTAAGGCGCGAAATAACCGCGCCGCCATTTATATCGGACGATTATGTCCTTGAGTATTTTATTGAGAGCCGTTCCGATGTGGATGTTGGAGTTGGCGTACGGAGGGCCGTCGTGAAGCACGAAATGCGGGCGGTCGGACCGGGTCTCGACCAGTTTCCTGTAGATGCCGGCGCTCTCCCAAAATTCGAGAAAACTCCCCTCGCGCGACGACAGATTGGCGCGCATTGGGAAATCGGTTTGAGGGAGAAACAGCGTGTCCTTGTAATCGTTTGCTTTTTTTTCAGAAGCCATAGACGATCCTCCTAAATTGAACGTGTCACGGCAGACATCTTAACATTATAGCAAAATAAAAACAAACTGTGGGGTGAGCGGAATAAAAAAGCGACGAGCAGCAAACGCCGTTCGTCGCGATATGTTCTGGCTCCTCGGCGAGGACTCGAACCTCGAACCTAGTGGTTAACAGCCACCCGCGCTGCCGATTGCGCCACCGAGGAACGCGCACTAGAAGATGCTCGACGACGTGTATCCTAGCATATTTTGCGGGCATGTCAAGATGCCGCGCCGCGCCTCGCGCCACAGGTTCAATTTCATGCAGTTAAAATCCAACAGCAAGCCGCGAAAGATAGGCCCGCAAAGCTTATCCCCGATGGTTTTTTGCCGCGTGGCGGCTCATGGCGCTGCCCTGGTGAACGAACCAGCTTGCGCGGGAGATTTTTTCCTCTCCGG